>JBBRGW010000460.1:0-1754 GCA_038223525.1 Pirellulales bacterium | reverse complement strand
CGCTGCAATCGTGCCCGACGATGAGTAAGTTGCCGCCGCTGGAGACGCGAGACTTTGTTCTGAAGAAGTTGCAAGAATGCCGCGATCGTAAACCGCGCCTTGGATTGGTCGAAGAAAGCCAAGCGAGAAAAGAGATGCCCGCGTGTGCAACGATGGAGGGAACTTTGCCAGCGTGGGTTCGATTGATTGCGAATTTCCCCAAAGCAGGTGGGAGCCGACTGGAGACGTATCGCGCAGCGGAAGAAAAAGGGGACCTTTCGCCTTTATTGAAAGCCCAGTTGAGTTGGATCGTTGCGCGTCAAGACCGAGCTTGGTGTGCATTGGGTTTGGCGCAAAATCAATTGAGGAAACTTGGGCAATCCGACGATCAGATGTTCTCACTCGATGGAGACTGGTCAGGATTCGATGCCCACGATCAGGCGCTTTTTCAAGTCGCCAAAAAACTAGCCACGTCCCCGGTCATTCTATCCGACGAAGAAGTAAAGCAAGCGGTTGAATCGGCAGGTCCGAGGGACGTCGTGCAGACGATCAGCTTCACCACCTCGCGAGCCTCGTTTAATCGATTGACCGAGGCAGCAGGACTACCTCTCTAAGGCGAGCCGTCATCATGCACAGCCAACTGGACGCGCCGTTAAAACCAATTCAATCTGAGATTTTCTTTTAGAGTTGTCGAATTCGACGCGGACCGATCGACTACATGAAGTGGGTTTGCGCATAGACGCATAGCGTTGGCCGCGGTTTTCGTCACTACTACACGTTCGATCAATGTTCCATTGCGATTGCTTGATCGAAGTCAGATCCTTGGAAAGAAATCTCAAATGAAATACATGTTGTTGATCTATAGTCCGGAGGATGCATGGACGGCGGACGAGTGGAAAGAATGTGTCGGCAAGTCATTAGAAGTCTGTCAAGAGATAGCGTCCAAAGGGCAACTCCTTTCGGCTGCTCCATTGCATCCGGTTCGAACAGGAAAAACAATTCGCGTTAGAAATGGCCAGGCAATGATAACGACCGGGCCGTTTGCGGAAACGACCGAGCAACTCGGTGGCTACTACCTCATCGACGTTGAGAACTTGGATGATGCAATCGCGATTGCGAGCCGATTGCCACCCGCAAAGAAAGGTACCGTCGAGATTCGGCCGCTGTACAAACTGGAAGGGTTGCCTGCAGAAAAACTGGCTTTTGTTGGCCCAGATTTGGGAGCGAAACTCTCGAAGTTCATGTTCCTATGCTACGACGATGAAGAGGCTTGGGATCGAGCGGGCAAAGAATCGCATGAATCTGCGATGCAAGAAGCGGTCGCGTTAACGCACCATCTAGACGCTCGAGGAATGTATGTAAGTGCCTCGCCGTTGCATCCCTCAGCGATTGCGACGAGTGTTCGCGTGCGAAACGAAAGACGAATTGTCACTGACGGCCCTTTTGCCGAAACACGCGAGGTACTCGGTGGCTACTATATCGTGCTTGCTAGGGACCAAGAGGAGGCTATGGAGTTCGCCGCTCAGCATTCCGGCGCAAGACTTGGCGCAGTGGAGGTGCGACAGGTATTCGATGTTACGGAAGCTGCAAAACAAAAGGAATCGCAATGACCTCCGGTAGGTCGCACCTGCCGGGTGCGACTTTTGAATCTAGATCAATGTTTTCGTAAATATTTTCGTTGTCAAAAATGCTTACCAGCGTTGCCGTCCAGGAATTTGCCTAGCTGCCTGCCCCATTTATTGCTTGCACAATATCGGCGTACTGACAATCCGCCA
>JBBRGW010000459.1:0-2470 GCA_038223525.1 Pirellulales bacterium | reverse complement strand
ACGCAAAGATTGCAGACAAATTTTCTCTCGTGCGTTCCTGTTTTCATCGAGGAGCTGCCGTACATGATGCGGGATGGCAAATCATGCAGACAGGACGGCAATTCGCAGGCGGAGTCAATACACCGCATGTCGGCTCCGTAGCCAGTTATATGTTGGGTCGTCGCTCCGATTTACCACCCCATGTGGTTTTGCCAGAGACGATGGGACGAGGGGGTGGCAATTTGCCGAACGGCCAAGCGGGTGGTTTCTTGGGCAAATCGCAAGATCCATTCGCGTTGATGGCAGATCCTAGCCAAAAAGATTTCAAAGTACCCGACTTACTCCCACCAGAGAACATTGGTACCGCTCGCATCGATCGTCGTCGACGCATGCGCGACGTGGTTGACAATACGATTCGCAACTTTGAAACCAGCGAGTCGGCAAAGCTAATGGATGACAACTTTCAATCAGCCTATCGATTGATGACCAGCCCAGATGCACGAAACGCATTCGATCTTAACCAGGAGCCAATGTCGGTCCGAGAACGTTACGGCATGCATCGGTTTGGGCAATGCTGTTTGTTGTCCCGCCGTTTGGTGGAAGCGGGGGTGCGATTCGTTACCATCAACACATTCCTGACGGTGTTCGATGAGATTAGTTGGGACATCCACGGGAGCAAGCCGTTCACTTCGATCGAAGGGATGAAGAACGTCGTCGCGCCAATGTACGATCAAGGCTATTCGGCTCTGATCGAAGATCTCCATCAACGTGGGATGTTGGACGACACCTTGGTTTGCAACTTGGCCGAGTTTGGTAGAACGCCGAAAGTAAATCCCGCAGGGGGGCGTGACCACTGGCCTCAATGTTTCACGGTCTACTTTGCTGGCGGTGGCGTGCAAGGTGGTCGAATCGTGGGAGCGAGCGACCCTATCGGCGCGGTACCCGTTGAACGACCAACGGAACCACCTGAAGTGGTCGCCACCATTTTTCATTCGCTGGGACTCAACATCGAAAGCCACTTGCCAGGTCCAGCAGGTAGACCGTTCCCATTAGTCGACTTCGGTTACCGCGAGATCAAGGAATTGTTTTAGTTCGATCGTCGCCTTTCGCTCCGCGAAAGTAGCCCTCACTAACGCAACTTTTGCGGAGCAAAAGGCGACTTTTTAGGCGATCGGCAGAATGAAAAATACCGTAGGATGGGACCAATGTCCCGTCCTTTGATTGGTTCGGGACAATGGTCCCAAACTACGACTGGTATAACACAACCTGCCGTTCGCCTTAGCCCTCACTAACGCAACTTTTACGGAGCAAAAGGCGACGGTACGGTTCTACACTTGCAAATCATGCAAGTCTACTCAATCGTCTAATCAACCACTCCAACGACAGGCATCCGACGATCATCGCCATCAACAACCCCATGAGTCTCTGCTGGAACTCACGATCGGGTGAGCCGGGTAAATAGGTCGTCTGATCTCGCGATTCAATGGACTGTGGAAGAGAGGCCGTTGCCGCGTTCGCTCCGCCGATCGCTTCCGTTTGCGTTGGCAAAAGCGATTCCATTCCGACCCAGAACTTGCCCCCTGTCCGACTCGCTAATTCACCAAGCAATGGATCGTTTCGCTGTGGCCTTTGAATCTCAAGGGCAGGCACTCGCACAGTCACTTGTTGTGTTAGTAACTGTTGGTCGGCCAGACCACCTACTGGCAATTGAACCTCATAGGACCCTGTCGCTTTAGTAAAGAACTGACCCAAGTAGACACCGGGTTGAGATGGGTCCGGGATAGGCGTCAAAACAAGCTGCGAGTTTCGACCGGAAGGTTCGATCAGCTTCGCCTTGATGTCAGGCAAAAGGGTCGGTTGGAATTGGGCGTCTCGAAGCACTGCTCGCACCATGACTTGTTCGCCAACAATTGCTTGCTGTTTGTCGAGGAGCAGGATACCTCGGTCGGAATCTCGGAGCAATCGGCCTTGACCTGCCCAACGTATCAGTTTGGTGTAGTAAGTATCGAAGTAACTTTCTCCGACCTCGCGAAGCCTCCAAAACTCGCCACCCCCTTGGAACGCAACTCGACCAGCCCCGTAAAACTGAGAAGCCAAATAGATAGGCTTCTTGCCGCTGATCATGGTCGTCGGATCGGAGAAGTATGCAATCGGAGTTGCCCCGGGCTTGGCTTCGTCGCATGCGAAAAAGCTATAAACTCCACGAAAACGTTCCCAGACTTTACGACTCTCATCTAAGGTCTTAGCCACTTGAACAAAGTCCGATTGCCATGCGTCGTTTGCAAACTCCAAAGGCCAAGCTGTTTCCGCTTCGAATCGACCGATCGAAGCCATTCGGCTGCCACGTGTATTGACGACCAAAGGGGATAGATTGCGAAGGATTTCGGCAATACGATTCCCGTTTCCCTGGCTGCCGGCCCACTTGGGCGTTGAGACCGGACCAGCAACTAGAATCAACCCTCCAGCTTGCTCGTTGATCCATTTTTCCATC
>JBBRGW010000458.1:0-2610 GCA_038223525.1 Pirellulales bacterium | reverse complement strand
GACCCAAAACATGGGCGGCTTAGGATTCTCTGGCAAGCCTTGCGGACGGAATATCTGCTTGAGCCCATCGCTTAATTTTTCAAAGGAAGGGATGGTAGATTGAAGAGCATTGATACGCGTTTGCCTGGATGAGATCATTTCGTAAGATCCCAACAAGACGGTTACCCCTCCAATTGCGAGCATCCAAAAGAGCCATGAGGGAATGGCGCGTCGTATCATCCGTTTGCTTCTTAAATCGAGTAGGTCTTAATTGATCGGACCTTATTCTAACAGTAATTAATCTGTATGCGGGCTCAACTCAATCCCCAGTCGGCTTAGGGCCTATTGATTAAGCGGCAGCGTGAGCCGCTGAGTTGCTGCCCAGCAGCGTGTCTTCTTGACTGTTTGGATCGTGCATCCATTTGAATGTCTGGCTTTCAACCGCTTTACCGGGCCGAAATGAATTTTGACAGTTTCTCATGTGGAAAACACAAAAGCATTATTGACTCACCGGCCGTGATACGTGACACTTGTCTTGATACTGATTCTCATTAGCAAGAGAGTTTGTTCCGTAACGCAGCCAGCGATTGGATTTGTGAGGAATGGTCTACTCCTCTAACCCCTCAGCCAGCCACGCTCGGGTTCGCCTAAAAGTGCCATCGCGACACTTGGGCCATTCCGTTTTCTGGTTTCTGTTGGAGTTGGATGATGATTCTACGTCTCTCGTTTTTAAATTGCCCTCGATTAAGCTGCAAACCGCGTGCGTCCGCCCAGCGGATTGGGTTCACTTTGGTGGAACTGCTGGTGGTCATCGCGATCATCGGGACTTTGGTCGGCTTGTTGATGCCAGCCGTCCAGTCCGCCCGCGAAGCAGCAAGGCGAATGCAGTGCAGCAATAACTTAAAGCAGATCGGGCTGGCTCTGCATATGCATATGGACATCCACAAAGGGTTACCGTCAAACGGAAATTATGTTTGGGCTGGTTCCGCGATGGCTGCAACCAATGCATGGTCTGGCATGGCTCGCATCCTGCCTCATATCGAACAGGAAAACCTATTCCGCGGGATCGACTTTGCCGTTCACTACAACGTTCAGCCCCTCATTTCGTCGAAACGGGTTGGCACCTTTATGTGTCCGAGCGAAGTGAATGACAAAGGATATGGAACGGATCTTACGTTCGGCAATAAATACTGGCCAACCAACTACGCGCTCAATCAAGGGACCTGGGCTGTGATGACGGCCAAATCTGTAGGAATCAAGAAGGGCGATGGTGCCTTTGGACCGAACTGCAGCCATAGACCATCTGAATTTACGGACGGGCTCACCAATACGCTTGCTGTTGCGGAGGTCAAAGCGTTTTCGAATCGCCTGGCAGGTTCAAGCAATGTCGCGACATTCGCTTCGCCACCTCCACCACCGACTGGTCTTGCTTCGCTTTCTTTGGGCGCGTTCAATCCTAACTCGTTTGGGCACGTGGAATGGGTTGATGGTAAGGTTCATGAAACAGGGTTTACCACAGTTTTTGCCCCAAATACTCGCGTCAGTTATGTTCACAGCGATGGAGCTAACTATGATGTCGACATCATTTTGGCAACAGAAGCCAACGTTGGCGACACTTATGCAGCCGTGACAGCTCGCAGTTTCCACTCGGGCGGAGTCAACGCGTTGCTAATGGATGGATCAGTGCACTTTACGAGCAGTCGTATCGAGCTAGAAACATGGAGATCATTAGGAACCCGAAACGGAGGCGAGGTCGCTAGCCTGAACGAATAAAGCAAGGGATTCGCTCGGGTTCCTTTAAGACTTATCCTAATCGAAAAGAGCGTTCGCAAAATCTTCGGGACTAAAGGCGGAAAGGTCTTCGAGCTTTTCGCCGGTTCCAACAAACTTGACTGGCAAACCGAACTGCTCGGCGATCGGAACAATGACTCCTCCTTTTGCACTACCGTCTAGCTTTGCAAGAACGATGCCTGTGCAACCGGCAGCATCGGAGAACCCCTTTGCCTGACTGATCGCGTTTTGCCCAGCGGTCGCATCGAGTACCAGGAGGACTTCATGCGGTGCCCCTTCGATTTGCTTTTCGATGACGCGTTTGATCTTCTCAAGTTGTTGCATCAGATTGCTCTGCGTTTGCAATCGCCCTGCTGTGTCCAAAATACAAACGTCGAATGACTCGGACACTGCCCGCTGAACAGTCTTGTAAACGACGCTGCCGGGATCTGCACCGTGGTCGCCATGAACGATCTCGCAACCGATGCGTTTGGACCAGATGTTCAACTGCTCCACTGCCGCCGCACGAAAGGTATCCCCTGCACCCAAAAGGACTCGCTTCCCCTCCGATGTCAATCGATGCGCAAGTTTAGCAATCGATGTTGTCTTGCCGGAGCCGTTGACTCCGACTACTAGTATGACGGTCGGGCCCGAACTGGCCATGTTCAAGGCAGCACCTTTGCTCCTGAGCGCTTCACCAACTTGCTCCCGAATCACTTTGAGCACGTCTGCATACTCGATCTTGCGACTGCGGTAGGTCTCGCCAATCGAATCCCGAATTTTGGAGGCGGTGTTTCCACCCATATCTGTTCTAACCAGGGTTGCAAAAAGTTGGATCAAAAACTCATCGTCAACAATTTG
>JBBRGW010000457.1:0-2635 GCA_038223525.1 Pirellulales bacterium | reverse complement strand
ACAGCCTAACCGACATCAAGGTCCGTCTCAATCAGTACCGCCCTCTCGATGATTGGAGTCGACTTACGCGCAATACGTCGGTGGCATGGCCATGGCGATACACTTTCGGTGCCGTATCCGTTTTGGGAGAAACCGTTGTACCGGGAAGACTCTTTGGCGGTGATCATTACAATCCGTACACCGGCACGATTCACCTTTATGGCGATGTGCCTGCGATAGCGTTTCACGAAGCGGCTCACGCCAAGGATTTTTCTAATCGCAAGCATCCGGGGAACTACGCGGCGCTCTACTTGTTGCCAGGCGTTCCTCTTTGGCATGAGCGTATTGCAACCAATGATGTGTTGTCCTACGTTCAGTTTCTCAATGACCCAAGTTTAGAAAAAGAAGCTTACTTCACCCTTTATCCGGCCTATGGAACCTATGTGGGCAGCGCTGGTGGATACGTTTTTCCGCGGTACTCCAATCCGCTCTACTTGGGCGGGATATTGGCTGGTCATGCAATGGGCCGATCGACACTAGCACGGCAGTGAATTGTGTTCCCGTGGCGGACGCTGCTACTAGCGTCCGCTCAGCACCAACATTCTGTTGTTGTTACTCTTCCTAGATTCCCGCCAGCCTCTTCGCCACCTTATCGATCGTCTCGTCAGGAGTACTGGTACCAGCCGTAAGCCCAACAACACTGCAGCCTGAGAACCAGTCCGCTCGCAAATCGTCGGCTGACTCGACTTGGATCGCTTTGCAACCCAGTTCGATGCAACGTTTCGCCAATTGGCGAGTGTTGTTGGAATGCTTGCCTCCGACCACGATCACTAAGGAGACCGATTGGCAAAGGGCTTCTAACGCCTGCTGGCGTTGTCGCGTCGGACGGCAGATGGTGTCCACGTACCGAATGTCCGCATAGGAATTGAGTTCCAGGATGCGAGAAAGACATCGTTGCGACAGTTCGGGTGTCGTCGTTGACTGAGAAACCACACCGAGCGCAGGTACCTTCCAATCGATGATGTGATCGACGTTTTCCACCACGACGCATTCGTTCAAATCTTCTGTGATCCCTTGAACCTCAACGTGGTTGCGCCGACCGATCAAGATGACGAGTCGATTCTCACTCTGCAAAGTTTGCGTGGCTTCGTGGACTCGTCGAACGAGCGGACAAGTGGTGTCGATAATCTCGTTCGACCGCGAACTAAGTAACGCCAATCGCTTGATGCTGATACCGTGCGCGGTGATCATCACCCGGTCGGTGAGTTCGAACGTTTCGCGATCTTGCTCGCCCACAACTCGAAAACCGCGAGAGGACAACTCCTCTTGAATGGCCGGGTTGTGCACCAGTTCGCCATAAATGCTAACCGCGCTCGGATCCTTGGTCTCTCTCGCAATAGCCAAAGCGTCGCGCACTCCAAAGCACAATCCCATAAACTCCGCACGAATCACTCTCATCGCATTTCTCCCGTCTGGATTAGTTTTCTTTGCCGCAAAGTTCTTTGCAATGCAAAGTTAAAGTTGAAAAAAACTCAAGCCAATTTTGCTGGAGCTTATTCGGTTCGATTGACCGGTTCAAAAACCTTCGGCGCTCGGGCGCAGTCGCCCGCTCTTCGCAGAACCTTTGATTGGAGTTAGGCTTGGTCGCGCATCCTCGAGCGCTTTTTGAAGTTGATCCAAATAAGTCGTAAAACGTTTCAAGCCCGCTTTGGTAATTTTGCAGAGCGTCTGGGGCCGATTTCCCTCAAATCGCTTTTCGAGATGAACGATCTCCGCTTCCTCCAGATGATGCAGGTGACGATTGAGATTGCCGTCAGTCAAATCGCATAATGATTTGAGCTCAGGAAAAGCCAAACCATCGGGATGCCGTACCAAGCAAGTGACAATGCCGAGTCTGGCTTTTTCGTGGAAGATACGTTCCAGGCCATCATAGGCATACGGAGCAGACTTCGTTGTTTTTGATTCATCGCTTCGACTCATTCTCCACGCTCCAGCGCCCAATATAAAATTGCCGCGGTCAGCATCTGACCGCCACCAAACGAGACACCCATCAACCAAGGTGAATAAGCCCAACCTCGGGCAGACAACACGATACAAACCAATCCGCACAGGACAAAGTACAGGGCTACCAGCGAAACCAGTTTCGGCAAAAATCGCGCCGACGCAGCAACCCCTAGACCATACACGATTGCCCAAAGTCCAGGCAACATCCAACCAACCTCAGGCGCGGCCCAAGCGATAATGACCGTCAACGCCAGCCCCGACAACAACGCCGGTATCATAGGTCCAACCGCACTGCGTGTCATGTGACGAAACATGGGGCCGGAACGCCAATAGCGAACGACAACTTCGCCAAAACTTAGCACTGCGCAAAAGAGAGCGATCCGTATCCAAAGCGTTAGAAAATCCCCTAGCTCAATCGATTCAGGCTGGACCCAACGCGACTGGAGCAAGCATCCTGCCCAAGCCATGATGCTGGTCGCCAAAATGGATGCGGACCGGTACCCACGAAACGTTTCAGCCCTATTCAAGCTGGAACGAATCTCGGCCAAATCTTCTAAAGCTTGATCGATGGATCGCGTGCTCATTCCCTCACTCTACCAACAAAAGCGATGCTTTGCAATACAAAGCTTAAAACATCGCTCGATGGTTTTGC
>JBBRGW010000456.1:0-2715 GCA_038223525.1 Pirellulales bacterium | reverse complement strand
CAGGATCAATCTGCATTCGATTGGTTGGTTTCCCAGTTTCATCAAGCCAAAAGCGAGTCGTGGTTGGTTTCTAGCGTTCAACGAATCGCTTTGGAGCAATTGCGACACAGCATTGGCGCAGACGACTCCCAGCCACAACTAAAGGTGGTTACGTATACGGACCTGCCAATGGTCATCGATGTCCTGTCGCCCGAGAAAACAGGGGTCGATCGTTTGCTTGCAGCTTACAGCGCCTACCGGCATGTAAATGATGGAGGATCTGTTCGTCAGCCCGTGATCGTGGTTCAAGCGGGAACGGCGGTCACGGTCGATTTGGTAGATACGCTGGGAGTGTTTCGTGGGGGGGCGATCATGCCCGGTCTGGGTCTTTCCTTGCAATTGCTTGCGGCCGGGACAGATCTTTTGCCTTGGTTAGGGAATCATGCGGTGGATGTGCGACCGACGTTGCCGGGCAAGAGTACGGAGCAAGCAATTTCGGCTGGCGTTAATGCTGCATTGGTGGGGGGCGCAGCACATTTGGTTGAGAGATATCGACGCGAATTTCCGAACGGAGCAGAGATCAAGGTGGTCATTTCGGGTGGTGACGGCAAGTTGCTGATGCCGCATATCGTGGAGCCTGTTGAGTTCGTGGAGCAGGCTGTACTGCGAGGCCTAAGCTACATCGGCTAAGCCACAAACTCTTCTTCGCCGTCGGAGCCAGGTCTTTGCAGTTGGCCTGATTCTTCGAGGGTTCGAAGGATGTCGACGATTTTTTGTTGAACCCCTTCGACGTCGCTGAGTTTGACCCGGCCAAGAAAACTGATTTCCTCTTTGAGGATCTCGGCAGCGCGAGTCGACATATTCTTCATTACCTTTTCCTGCAGTTGCTGGCTCGCTCCCTTGAGGGCCATCGCCCATTGGCTTGTTTCGACATTCTTGAGAATCGTTTGAATGTCTTTGTCGGCAAGCTTTTGGATATCCTCGAACACGAACATCAATCGGCGGATCTCTTCCACGAGTTCCGGATTGTCTTTGGTCAATGACTCCAGAACGACTCGTTCGGTGGCGCGATCGGTCACGTTCAAAATCTCTGCCACAGCAGGGACGCCACCTGCTTTGCGGAACGATTGGCTCATCACCAGAGACATACGCACCTCGAGCGCACATTCGATCTCTTTGATCGCTTCGGGGTTGGTTTGCTGCATCCCCGCGATGCGTTTGATGACTGACAATTGTTTCTGCTGCGGCAGTCCGTTAAGTATTCCAGCGCCAGTTGCAGCGGGCACATGGCAGATGACTACCGCGATCGTTTGAGGATGCTCGTCCATGATGAAGGACAGGATATTCTGAGGATCCGCTTTTTGCAGAAAGCCGAATGGAAGCGACTCCAGCGTTTGCTGGAGGATAGATAGCATATCGGCTGCATCTTTACCGAGCGCCTTCTTCACCAAACTTTTGGCGCGATCGAGGCCGCCGCTTGAGTGGCCGAGCGAGCTTGGTTCACCGCCAAAAAACTCGGTGATAATCTCTTCTTGAATTTGGCCGGAGATGTTGTCCAATTGGGCAATGGCCAGTGAAACCAACTCCACGTGCTTTGGCGGGAGTTTTCCCAGCAATACCGCCGCGTCATCCTCCTCGAGTGCCATGAGGAGCACTGCAGCTTTTACGATGCCGTTCTGTTTTTCGGACACAGATACTCTGCTTTGCTTGGTGGCTGGGAGTGGGAGGATGAGACCGTTGTCTCGGTCGTTTTGGTACTGGATGATTTCGCATCGCGCAAAGATCCCGATCGATGGAATGGGTTTCGACAACAGTAGCTTTACCTACGCAATAAATCCTGCCAGCCTACCGCAAGCATTATTTTTGTTCTAACCAGGGCAAACGGCAGTAGCCCCACTGTCCATGGTTTTCATCGATGCCGATTTCCAGCATGGAAAGGCGTGGGCCAATTTCCGGGTAAAGTTTGTTTCGCAACTGGGTTGCAACCCAATAAGCGATTTCTTCGGCAGTCGTATTTACGATTGGCATGAGCATGCAATCCTCGCGGGGAAAGACCCATCGTTTTTTGCGAAATCGTACGGTAACCTCATGGTTTTGTTCTTCTACTAGGATCATGGGATGATGTAGGGGCAATAGCATGTGGTGATCTAGTTGTTTTATCAGACCTGCCAATGCATCGCGAAAGGCGATGAAGTCGATTACGTAACGATTTTCGTCTAGTTTTCCTTCGACTTCGGCGCGAACACCGTAATTGTGTCCATGCACGCATTCGCAGATATCCCCGGCGAATGTGATGAAATGCGCTGCGGAAAAAACCAACTGTTCTTTTTGAAGGAGCACGCGAAACGCTGGTGCATTCGACATAGTCATGTGTTTTTCGGTAATTGAGTTCCCTTGTTTGGCAAAACCTGATTTGCCTTTCGACTTCAGACGCTCTAATTTTACCGTCCCGACAAGAGACTGCTGAAAAATAGAAAAAAGTCGTGTATCCTTAAGTCTTTAGAACAGCGTTCCCCTTCGAATTCATCTCCCCAATATGTCTGACGATTTGGAAGACGCCGCCGAGTCAAAGCTAGACCAAGCCTTGCTTGAGTTTATGCGCCGTTCGGATGCGGGAATGATTGAGGACAGAGAAGTTTTCTTCAGTGAGTTTCCTGAGCTTGCGCCGCAATTACGAGTGTTGCTTGCGGCCGCGGATTGGATCGAGGATATGGCGGGGCCAACGCTATTGGAACT
>JBBRGW010000455.1:0-2753 GCA_038223525.1 Pirellulales bacterium | reverse complement strand
ATCCCATGGTTGCAGTTCTCGGGCTGGCCCTGGCCTCGATTGCGGCTCAGGAATACGCGGGGAACGCTTGGTGCATGGTTTTGTTCGCGATGGTTGTCGTTTTCGCAGCGTTGGGTACAAGAGCATTGTTGCTGTCCAGGGGGCAGCCAACAAATCAAATGCCTTGGCAGCAGCTTTGCATCTGGCTTTCACTAGCACTTTTCTTCGGTTTTTATCATTCGATCGCACAACGGGACGAAGCCCAACGACTCGACACTTGGGAGAAGACGAGCCGCACTTTTTCCGAGAATAACCAATTGGCCGCCGTCGCCTGGAATCCCATCGCTTGTCGAGGAACCATCGACTCGGCCTTCCGATACAGGAAATCGACCCTTCCAGGCAAAAGCGACGACCCAAATGCGTTCGATTGGCAAACACTAACTACGTTGCAGGTTGCCGAGATTCGTTCCGATGGCGTTTGGAAACCAATAACTCTTTTGATGCCTCTCGCTATTGATGGAAAAATCTCAGAGATATTTCCGGGTGACCGGATCGAACTCTATGGCCAATGGCGACTGCCAAGTGTCCCGACAAACCCAGGTCAATTCAATCAAGCCCGCCGTTATGCCGAACTGGGCTACGCAGCGCAATCTCGGGCTGAATCTGCCAATCAGATCCAACGCCTTGGGCAGTCTGCGCTGCTGCGACTCGATCGCTATCTAGCCATGGTGTCTGCGAATGCACTGCGCGCGATCGAAAGCTACGTAGGCTTCGGCCAAGCCGAGCTGACGGCTGCTTTAGTGCTCGGACAACGAGAGCAGGCGGAATGGCAATTGCAAGAAGAATTGCTCGCGACCGGGACAATCCATATGCTCTCGATCTCAGGCATGCACATCGAGATGGTAGCGATGTCGCTGCTGTTGGTCGGTATGCTGATCAAACTGCCCCGGACTCCATTGCTAATAGGAGTTTGCGTGATCGTGATAGGTTATGGTTTGCTATGCGGGGCCAATCCGCCTGTAGCTCGCGCGACGATCATGCTCACCGGTCTATGCACAGCAAGACTGATGGGCTGGAATTTTTCGAGTTTGAACTTCCTCGCCTTTGCAGGGGTTCTTCTGATTCTTCATCGGACCACCGTTGTATTTGAAACAGGCACGCAGCTTTCTTTCCTAGCGGTCGCCGTTTTGATTCTCTCGACTAAAGCGATGGCCAAACGGACATCACCGCTTGAAAGACTCATCGAGTCTAAGTCAAGCAGCACGTCGCGAGGACTTCATCGTATTTGGGGTTGGTCCATCGAAACGCTTCGCACCAGTTTTTGGGTTTGGTTCATCACCGCTCCCTTGGTGTGGTTTACGTTTCATGTAGTGAGTCCCATCGCCATCGCGATGAATCTGCTCCTTTGGTTGCCGATGCTCTTGGCGCTGATCGCGGGGCTGGGACTCATCACGATCGGCTGGTTCCCGATTTTCGGCTGGCCTCTGGGATTGATCTGCGGATGCTCGTTATGGCTAGTCCAACTGTTTGTGGGGTGGGGCGAGCAAGTACCCTTGGGGCACTTTTGGTTGAGAGCACCGCCGGCCTGGTGGCTCTACAGCTTTTATGCAATTGGGATCCTTTGCATGGCCTGGAAAGGGGTTAAAAGCGTTTCGAGTCGTTGGCGGCTAAGTCTAGTGTTAGGTGCATGGTTTCTCTTTGGGATGACTATCAACTCGCTCACCGATTGGTACCACCAAATCGTCATTGGGAGCAATGAGCACTTGTGTTTGACGTTTATCAATGTTGGGCATGGCACCAGTATCCTCATCGAGACACCCGACCATCAAACCTGGATGTACGATGCAGGCAGATTGGGCGATCACGAGCGCAGTTACCAAGTGATCGCGGATACGCTCTGGGCGATGAACAAATCCAATCTCGACGGTCTCGTTCTTTCGCATGCGGACTCCGATCACTACAACGCAGTGGATGGGCTGACGAAACGCTTTGCTGTTACCAGACTTGTCTCAACTAGCCAAGTCTATTCGCATTCAAGCCCACTCTTGAGAAAGATCCTTGAGGCAACACGGCGCCGCGGTGTAGAACACGTTACCTGGAAGAAGGGGAGTGAGTTCGCGGGGAAGGGCTGGAGCATGTTGGCGCTCCATCCACCCGAACAAGGAGTGACAGGGTCGGACAATGCCAATAGTCTTTCGGTGTTGATTGAATTTGCAGGCCGGCGGATATTACTCCCAGGTGATTTGGAACCTCCTGGTATGCAAATGTTGGTATCGCAATCACCAACCAAAGCCGACGTGCTGATGGCACCGCATCATGGATCGCTCAACTCTAGGGCGGATGTATTGCTCAAGTGGTGCGATCCGGGAGCGGTCGTCATTAGTGGCTCTTCGCGAGCTGTCTCGCCAAGAGTCTTGGAATCGTTTGCAGCAGAGAACAGAGAAGTATTCGTCACCGCGAGAGATCATGCCATCCGGATCGAAATTGCGAAAAATGGAACTATCGCAAAAAAACATTGGACCGAAAACAGCTGGAAAGAACTTAAAACCAAAGCAAGTTCTAAATGAATCTAAAGATGAACATCCTTCGGTTTGCCTATTCAAATGCCAGGCACCCGTCTTATTTAGGTGCCTGGCACGAATGGCACTGTCGAATTTCATAAGTCGTTCTATTCAAATGAGTTATCGTGTCGTTCGAGACGCGTTCTCAGTTCGTTTCTTGGCTTCATCATTTTCTTATACTGGTCTCGTCGACGCTTCACGACGCGAGGTTCA
>JBBRGW010000454.1:0-2776 GCA_038223525.1 Pirellulales bacterium | reverse complement strand
AACGCGAAAGCTTTTCGGGAAGTCGTTTTTCTCGTTCGCTGGCCAGGATGTTGCCGGTGGCTTTGCCTGCAATGTTGCCGGTGGCCCTTAAAATGGGGCTGAAATAAAAGGGCAAAAAGGCGGCGCCAGGAATGAGCGAGGTCGCTTGTCCAACCGTATCGCCCCCGAGTTTTCCGTAAGCCTGCGGGAGCAGTTCCTTTTCGAGAGGCCAATTCTCCTTGACCCTCGCGTAGGTCAAAACGTCGCTAAAAACAGATGAGTCACGAACGAGCGGCATGATCGGTAACCAATTGGAGGCAATGTAGGTGCCGGGATAACGTTGATCGTAGAGCTTCTTAACGTAACCCGCGTTCAAAATGGAGCTGGCTGGAGATGTGGAGTTTACCGAGAGGGTATTGGTGAATCCATTGTAAGAATCCATACCGAAAGCTCGGCCAGGTAGAATGCAGTAGCCGACGTGGTACAGAGTCCCACCCGTGTATTTCCAAAAGGGGGCGATCCGCGTGTTGTTGCGGAGTCGATTCCATTGTTCACTGGGATTGTACTCGCGTACATCTACATAAACCCCCTTGAGCCCGTTGTCGTCTAGATAATCCGTGGCTGTCTGCAACGCTTGCAGCTTTAGCACTTCCGAATCGGATTCCGGTTTGGACGGTGGAAACCAAGATCGAAAAACCTTTATCGGATATTGAACCGTTCGCTCTATCGAGTCGATTCGAGGATGATCGCCACCGAGGGTGATCAAGTTCGGGGTGCGTGGCTGTTTCGCTAGCAGGTCTGGATTGGCGATCCCGTACCTATAGTTCTTTTGAATACAGCCTGAGAACAACACGCAGCATGCAATCGAAATGCCTACCCATGTTCTCAACTTTGGGCCAAAGTCCATTCGGTGGTGCTCTTGTTTCAGATTGAAAAAGATTTTCTTGGATTTTGGGGGGCTGGCAGTTTAGGCAGTCGGATTTCGACCGAACAACCTGCGTTGGGTTTACTTTGAATCCAGACCAGTCCTTGATGAGCATCTATCGTTCGGCGAACTTTTGCAAGAGAGATTCCAAGTCCCCGTCCATGGTCACGTCCACTGAAGTAAAGATCCCAAGCTCGCTCAAGTGTTTCGTAAGACATTCCTGGTCCAGTATCTCGAATTGCAATTCGAATTCGCGACGTCGAACTCTGGGCGGAATCGATTGTAGGATTGGTTGGTCCGTAATCTGGATGAGTCGAATCGAGTTCCTCGCAGATCACTTCGACTCGATCGTTTGGTCGGCATACTTGAAACGCATTTTGTAGCAAACTGCAGATTGCTTCAAGCATCGCCGCTTTATCGATAGCACAGTACAGCGGTTTGGCTGCACCTCGGAGATTGCACTGCACCTGCGAATGCATCCATTGTTTTTCTTGAATTTCAATGGCCTGTCGAACAAGTCCGCCCACTTCTTCGGAGCGTGTGTGAAGCGTACTGGGTTGAACGACCCGCATCATTTCGGAGAGCATTTCATGGGCTCGCATCGATTGGTCGACGATGGTGGCGAGCGAGCGCCGATCGGAATCGGATGCTGCTTGCGAAATCAGTTGCTGAGCTCGAGCGGCGATGTTGGCCAATGGATTATTAATTTCGTGTGTCAGCCCATAAGCGAATTGATAGATCGCGCGCTGGCTAACCTTTTCAACGGCGTCTTCAAATCGGCAACGTTGGCATTGAGCTGCCACGACTGCGTGGATCGCATGAACCAAGGTGCTCTTGGCTTGTTCGTCGCTATCCGCGTTTGCGTGCTCGCGAACGGCCAATAGTCCGCAAGTCAAGCCATCGAGTAGCGATTGCAAACGCGGTATTGCAGTAGATCCCTCGAAAGTAATGCCAACCGTTTTCTCTAGAGTGTCGAGAATGCCGTCCAGCGTCTGTTCGAATGGATCGTTTGTTTCCATGCCGGTTTCGATGCCTGTCACGAAGGACCTTCCTTGCAAAGCGAGTGCCATTGCTTTGCAAGAAAAGGCCATTGCCATATCCGAAGGGATGGACCTCGAAGGCTTCGTTGGTTGACCGAGACTATTTTCGGGATTTGACCCGTTGGAATCGGCGTTTTGAACGAACCCCATGGAGTCGTCGTCCGCTTCGTCGACGGGATATTCGGTCGGGTCGGCGGGGGCAATCGTCAGCACCGTTTTTTTGGATGCTCGGGAGGTACGCTTCACCGTGAAGGCGTTGGAGTCCATGTTCTTCGAGGAATTCTTCACGGTGTTTGGTCTCAGAGTGGGTTTCGTCTCAAAGCGATTGTCGTCAAGTCGGCAAATCGATCCTAGATTGGCTAAGCAGTTTAGCTGCTACTGACGACGATCGACAGACCACCGAAAGGAACACAATTGAGCTGGCCCACAACAGACGGAGCTGGCCCACAACAGGGTTCCCTCAAGGTTGTGCGAGGGTCGCAGGAATCACGACGCGGAGGGTCGTACAACCGTGTTTAGCAGGCTGCGCCGGATTACGACCCACTGGGTTAAAGCCTAGTGGATTTTTTCGAATCGTGGACTTTTCAATCTTCGTTTCCGCAAACCGGAAGGAACTTCCGGTTTGTGGCAGGGGAGCATTAGATTGCGACAGGGCGATCGATTTCCAACAAGTCGCAAGCCCGATCAAGGAGGCGATCGGTGGTAAATGGTTTTTGCATAAAGTCATTTGCACCTGCTGCTCGCAAGTCGGTGACCTTATCCTGCTCTACCATTCCGGAAATACATAGGATCTTGACAGAATCCATGGTACGGTCGCCGCGAACGCGTTGGC
>JBBRGW010000453.1:0-2860 GCA_038223525.1 Pirellulales bacterium | reverse complement strand
TGGTCTCAAACTAGGTTCCAAGATCACCGAATAAAGGTGTCGAAAGATAACGCTCCCCGAGGCTACACATGATTGTGACAATGCGTTTCCCCTTGAATTCCGGTCTGGCTGCGACCTGTGCTGCAGCCCACATGTTGGCCCCGCTACTAATTCCACCCAAGATTCCCTCGTGTTTAGCAAGTTTGCGGCCCCACTCAAAGGCCACTTCGTCGTCCACCTGAACAACATCATCAACAATAGACCTGTCGAGATTCTTTGGGACGAAGCCAGCTCCGATCCCTTGAATTCGGTGCTTGCCAGGCTGCCCGCCACTGATCACCGGTGACTGCTTAGGCTCGACCGCAATCGCTTTGAAATGTGGGTTCAGCTTCTTCAGATAGCGTGCAACGCCTGTGATCGTACCGCCCGTTCCAACTCCCGCCACGATTGCATCGATTTGACCGGCAGAGTCTGCCCAAATTTCTGGCCCAGTCGTTTTTTCATGAACCGCGGGGTTGGCTGGGTTTTCGAACTGCTGAGGCATCCAGCCATTGGGATCATTCGCGACCAATTCCGACGCCTTGGCAATCGCGCCACGCATACCGTCCGCAGCAGGTGTCAAAACCAAACTAGCACCAAGCGCTCGGAGCAACGCCCTTCGTTCGATCGACATCGACTCAGGCATCGTCAAAGTCAGCCGATACCCTTTGGCCGCACAGACAAACGCCAACGCAATTCCAGTGTTGCCACTTGTTGGCTCGATGATATGAGTCTCTTTGGTCAGTCGACCGCTCTGCTCTGCATCCTCAACCATGGCCATGCCAATTCGGTCTTTCACACTATGCAGAGGATTAAAGAACTCGCACTTTGCAAAGACGGTTGCATGTTCTGGCGGAACCAACCGATTGATGCGGATCATCGGTGTGTTGCCAACAGTGTTTACAACGCTATCAAAGGTCTTTCCCAAAGCCATGTGCAAAACTCTCTCGATTGGAAGGAGGCAAATATTTGGCAACCGCAATCCAAAGCGGCATTCCAACGAGCCGAGTATATGCTTTTTTTGTCAAATCGCCCACCGGTCAATTCTCAATCGAGATCCTGCGTTCTACTCGCCAGCGGCCTTTTGCTCGATCGCGCTCGATTGTTCGTTGGTTGGACGAATCGATTCAAAGTAGCGTCGAACCGTCTCGCGATGCCCCAGAGGTAGCGGTTCCGAGTCGATGACTTCCTCCATTTTCTTGCGAAACTCAACATACTTCTCAGTGTATTTGCGAGACGCGTCTTGCTCTGCTTCAGGGGTGCTAGTAACTTCCCTTTCGCTCGGGCCATCTCCGGCCATCCCAGTGATGTTCTCCTGTTTGCGTTGACTCTCAAGCGATGTTTTTTCGTCACCGGTGGGACTGTTCGAGACTCCTTTGCCCCAATTGCTCGATGGCGATTTTGTTTTCACAACGCTGTTGCCGATTTTGTTGCACTCTCCTTGGCAGCAGCCTTTGCATTCCGAGAGTCGATTCAACTGGCAGCTCAAACATTCCCCCACCTTCTTCTTGGTGGATTGCTTTTTGCAAACGCCCGCAGCCTTGCATTGCCCATCTTTGCATTTGGACTCGTCCATCTTCTCGAGACCCTCGGTCATTTCTTGAATCGCGTCGCTCAGCTCACCCTTCTTGCCGTTCCCCAGGTTTTGGCTCAGCTTCTTCATGTTGGCTACGACCGCATCTCGTTCTTTGCGCGTCATTGTCGAGGCATCTATTTTTTCCAACTCCGTAGCTGCCTTGTCGTATTTGCCTGCTTCCATGGACTGGGCCGCAGCCTTCATCGCATCGGACGCCTTCATTGCTTCTGCCAACTGCTGTAACTGAGCATCGATTTGAGCAACGTCCAATTGCTTGACCGCTTCAGTAATCGCAAACTGCATCTCAGACAATTTCGCAAGTGCGTCACGCTGATCTACATCCGGCGCTTTCATCTCTTCAAGCATCTCTTTGAGTTCCTCGACCAAATCCTCTAGCTCCGGAGATTCCTGTTCTTTCACCATGGATTCCAGTTCTTCCATCATGGTCTCTTCCAACAATTCTGCTTGCTCGCTGACAACCTGCAAAGGTTCGTTAGAAGCGACCAAAGAAGATTGCGGCGGAGGCAAGAGGAGGCACGCGATCAAACCAGCACAGCCCGCCGCTGCCAAAACCGAATACTTCGGTGCAACAATTGGTTCAGCTTGTTTCGGATCTACTTTCGAAATGTGACTGAGTGCGTCAGCCAATTGCAGTTCTTGGATGTCCGTTCGATTCGCCAAACCCTCAAATTGCAACGCCGTCGTCGCGCGATCCTTTAGTTTGCATTTAACATCAATGCATCGGGCGGCAGTATGCAACCGGACAGGCAAAAGAAAGGCGATCGCCGTAGGAAGGAACGCGATGATCGCCAACGTCAGCAACAGCCAGTCGACGGACAAAGATGGCTGAAACCAATGCACCAAAAGCCAGGCAATCCCGACGCCAGCCGACACGGCCAACGAAACGACCGCACACTGCAATCCGCGGCTGATCTGTTGTCGTCGTTGTATCGGAACTAGCAACTTTCGAATCGGGTGGTTCATGGCAGCGCCCTTTGTTTTACAAGACAGGCGATTTGGAACATTACTCAACCACGATATTCTATCGGCCCGCGATTACTAAATGCGAACGGAAACAAGGAGTTTTTTCCGCAAACACAAAAAAAAGCACCCGACCTGAAGTCGGGTGCTTTTCGTTCGTTTGCGGAGACTACCAGTTTTCCTAAACAACGAGCTCATCGACCGCGTCCAAGTAGGCCCTGGCCTTGTTATTGATTTCTGGCGGGGGTGCGGCCAGCGAAACTTGTTGCCAAGTCAAATCCGAGC
>JBBRGW010000452.1:0-2896 GCA_038223525.1 Pirellulales bacterium | reverse complement strand
GCGGCGATCGTCAGATTCTTCCACGAATTCGTTCGCCCAATGTAAGGCATACCATCTGGTGAGACTGGACGCAAACCGCACCAAGGCTGAATGCCATCGAAGTGCTGAACGCGGAATCTTGGCATGTAGTCTGGAATGTTCTTTAGAATACCATACACGCGACGAGGATCGATCGATTGATTGAGTTCACCGATTTGCATCGTACCGCCAAACCTGAGTTCGTTACCGATCGGCGTTACGGCCACTTTGGCTTCGCAGAGAATGGAGCAAACACTCGGAAGCTCGATCGGGTTTGGGAGCGTCATCGAATACCCTTTGCCCGGTTGCAATGGGAGTTGCAGTTTCAAAGACTTGACCAAGCCCTCGGACCAAACACCCCCGCACAGCACAAACTCATCGGCTTCGATCTCACCGAGTTTGGTTTCGATGGCATCAATGGACTGTCCATTTGTTTTCCACCCTGTAACCAAGCAGTCGTTCTGCAAAATCCCTCCGAGGGCTAGGATTTTCTCTTTGAGTGACGAGATCAACTGAGCAGGATCGAGGTGACAATCCTTGGGATAGTAGACACTCCCGAGAACGTCCATGGTGATGTTCGGATCGAGCGCGCTGGTTTCGGCTGCCGTGAGCGTTTGGGCTGGTACACCTAGATCGCGGGCGCGATGAGCAATGTTCGACTCTTCGGTCAACGCATGCTCCGACCGGCAAAGCATGAGCAATCCCTTTTTTGCCAGGGAGCAATCGATCCCTGACTCGCTCCATTGGATATACAAATCGCGAGATGCGAAATTGAGGTCTCGAAGCAACGGGGCCGCTTGGCCGACCTGGGATTCGGTGGCTGCAAGATAGAACCGCAAGCCCCATTTCATCAGATCCCAACTCAATCGCGGTTTCACATGAAAGGGAGACTCCGGATCCATCATCCATTTGATCGCGTTTCCAAAGACTCCCGGCGCCGCCAATGGAATAAAGTGGCTGGGAACAATCATCCCTGAATTGCCGAGCGAACAATTGTCTCCGGTGCTCGAAATTCGATCGACGACGGTCACTTGGAAGCCTTGATTCAAGGCCGCCAAAGCGGTTGAAAGCCCGATGATACCGCCACCGACAACAACCACTTTTTTACGAGATTCAGAATGCATACGAGCCGATGTAAAACGCGAGTTTGGAATTGAAAAGGGGGCATTCTAAACCAAGGTCGCGTTGCATAAAACCGAGCAAGTGGTCACAAGGAACTATTTGACGACCTTTTCTGCTGCTCGATCAACGCGACCGAAGAGATGCCCGCCGACATCATCATGTTTCCACGTTCCCGCGTATTTTTTGTCGTGGAAGACAACTCTGGCAGAAAAAGTACCCAGGCCAGGCAACGAAACGGAGTCCATGACCATTACGGGTGTCTTGCCAACCCACTCCACGTTGATTTCCACAGGCAATTCTAGATCCTTATCGCCGTACTTGATGCGGGTCACGATTTCCCACAAACTATCGTACCCCTCCAATTTCTTCGCGCTCTTGATCTCGTACCGTTCTTCATGAAGCTTATCAAGCGGCTTTCCGTCGATGGTAAAAACACCTGTAAGCACAGTCCCTGAGAGGTACTTAGAGAATTCCTCAATCACCGATTTATTGACGGGTTTGGTTTCCTGAGCCCTCCCCAGGCTGAGAGGATAAGCAACCGCTGTCAAGACGACTGCAACCAAAAGCAATCCTATCCCGAGTCTCTTTCGATTCTGCATCATTTTTCTCCAGTAATGTTCTAAATGTTTTTAAGAAATTGAACGGCTACGGCAATGTCTTCAATTGGGTTCTTTGCGTTGTCTCTTTCAACTACAAAGTATCCGGAATAGTGGAACTCTTCAAGAATGGCAACAATTTCTGGGAATTCAGCCATGCCACGTCCGAGCGGAACTTCAGTCCCGCGCCCGCGAGCTTTGTCCTTTACGCCGTCTTTGGCATGCACGAGCATAATGTGTTTAGCGATCGACGGTAGATCGTGGAGGTCGAATCCATTGACCAGCAAATTGCCTGGATTGAGAACAATTCCCATGCTTCCGTCCGGGAGTGAGTCCACCAACGTAGCGAGTCGAGAAATGGGTTCCGCACCGGTCTCACACCCCAGGAAAGCGCCGACGCGATGACTGTACGCGCCAAGATCGCTAAGTACCGTCCTCATCAATTGAAACGACGGGTCATCGACGGATTCCGAGATCAAACCGACTTGGTTGACAACGACGTTTGCGCCTAGGTCATGGGCCATTCGCATCGCTTGTTTCGTGCCATCGATGCGCCGTTCTAATTCATCTTCGCATTCATAACCCCGCCGCGTGGGGTATCGTATCGATGCAACCCGCAAATTGAGATCTTCTAACAATTTCCGAACTTGTCGCAGCGCAGTGCCGACAAGTTCTGATGGCTTCAGCTCGTAGCGAGCGTCGATCTCGATCGCGTCAGCTCCCATGTTTGCGGCTACATGCAAAGCCTCTTTAAATGGCAACCTTAATCCAGTGAGTTGAACACCTACACGCAGACCAGGCAAAATGCGACCTCTATCAAAAGCGTTTCGCCGACACCCGACGGGCCCAGCTCTGTTTGTGTCTCTCATTCTATACGGATGGGGCTTTGCGTCTACGCATGCTCAGGATAACTCTGCCACAGAGATTGTTGCAGAGTGGGACTTCGGAACCAAGGATGACATTCGAAGAGACGGATGGCCCGATGGATGGATCCGAAGGACCGGCCAGGACTATCCCAAGTTCGTACCGATTGCGATCCATCAGCAGGCCCGTTCCGCCGACGAACTCGTAGAGATTGAGGGATTTCGAAGGCTCGCCTCCCAGTGCTTCGTCGCTCGGCAACAAAACAAATGGCCATGGCAAGTCATTCCCGAAAAAGT
>JBBRGW010000451.1:0-2937 GCA_038223525.1 Pirellulales bacterium | reverse complement strand
ATCGAAGGTGTAACGGCTGTAGACATTTAGCGTATGAATGATTGCGTGTGTACTGTACTTGCTCCAAAGCGGTTCCGCTTCGTTTGGGAAGTAGCTCATGGCCATCACATTGTTGCCGTTGACGCTGTGCCCCTGAGCGTCCCAAATGAATTTACGGCTCGTTGCAAAGGCAAAGTCGCGAACGTTTTCCGCATGAAAAACCCAAGTCTTGGTCTTGTCCGCTTTGCTCTTTTGGTTCGCTTTTGCTTCGTCGGGAGTGACGATAAACATCGGGGTCTTGGCGGTTTTGGCTTTGACAAGTCGTTCGAGTTGTTCGGCCGAAAGAACTTCATTTGGGTTCTGAAGAACGCCTGTTGAGCCGACAATATGATCGGCTGGTGCGGTGATTCGAACGATGTAATCGCCAAACTCGAGCGTGAATTCGCCTTGCCCAAGAAACTGTTTGTGTTGCCATCCGGTTACATCGGTAAATGCGGCGAGACGCGGGAACCATTGTGCCATTTCATAGATGTAGTTGCCGTCCTTTTCGAAGAACTCGAAACCTGTTCGGCCATCCACCATCCTCGCATTGTTGATCTTGTAGTTCCATTTGATTTTGAACGACATCTCGTGGCCGGGTGCCAACGGCTCAGCAAGATCGATGCGCATCATCGTGTCGACGACTTTGGTCGCTAGCTTATTGTCTTTTTGGTCGGTAACCGATTCGATTTTGCAACCGCCGTCAAAGGTTTTGCGAAGCAGCATCGCTTCGAATTCGAAGGTCGAAACGCGGCTGGTGAATCGACGAGCCGATCGCGTTTTGCTCGCATCGCTGTCGGGTGTGAAGATATTGGCATCCAATTGGACCCAAAGATAACGAAGGGTATGAGGTGATTGGTTGTGGTAACGAATGGTTTCGTTGCCGTGGAGCGATTGGTCGGCATCATTGATTGTCACATCAATGTTGTAGTCGATCTTCTGTTGCCAATAGTCCGGTCCAGGTTCTCCAGCCGCACTCCGGTAACCGTTTGGCGTAGGCAGGATCTCCTCAAGTTGCCGGAATTTGTCTTCCTGACCGTACTTTTTGTTTGGAAAGGGTTGAGCAGAAAGAGGGCTAAACAGAAATCCGAAAGCCAAGGTACAAAAAGAGCCGATCCCAACACAAAATTTCATTACAGTTCACTCGCTAATCAAAGGATGTCTAACCTGTGGGGAGGCACAGCAGGTCGTTGTTTTGCAAAATCATAGCCGGTGGGCAATTCGTCTAGCCTAGTCCGAAAGAAAAAAATGGCGAATAAATTGATGCAACCCACGAAATGTTGAAATATTGACGGTTCGAGAGTCAGCGAACCGATTTCTGACTTTATTCGAACCATCGCGTCCCCTATCCTATCTACACCCGAGCCTCGGTTCTACACCTGGGCTTCGGTCGATTTGTTCACGGCGATACAGGTGTGCAAGCGAGCCTCTCGATCTTGCAAAGAATTCAAGAAAACAAAGTATTTTTATGAGCGATAGCAGTTTCAAAGTGGAGTGGGCTCCTAGAGTCCACCGTTTGCCACCCTACCTATTTGGCCGAATCAACAATTTGCTTTACCAAAAAAGACGGGCGGGCCAAGACGTCATCGATATGGGGATGGGCAATCCATCCGACCCGCCCGATCCGTTGGTGATCGCCAAACTAAACGAAGCAGCGTCGGATGTCGGCAACCATGGCTACTCTAAGGCGAACGGGATTTTGAATTTGCGTCGCGAGTTTACCAGCAAGTACCTGCGCAAGTACGGCGTTCGGTTGGACCCAGAAACCGAGGCGCTGGTATGCCTTGGCTCGAAAGAAGGTTTCTCGCACATGTGTTTGGCTCTGATGGGGGCCGGAGATACTGCCATCATTCCTGCGCCGTATTTTCCAGCGCACATGTATGCGGTTATTCTTGCGTCAGGAAACGTCGTAGCACTCGACGTTTCGAATACGGAAAAGTACCTGTCGAACATCGCGTATGCCTGCGAACACTTCTACCCTCGCCCTAAGCTCCTCATTATCAACTACCCACATAACCCATCGACCGTAACGGTGGAGCCGGAGTTTTTCGTGGATGTGGTCAAGCTGGCCAAAAAGTACGGTCTGATGGTGATCAGCGA
This sequence comes from Pirellulales bacterium, assembly GCA_038223525.1. Classification (GTDB taxonomy): domain Bacteria; phylum Planctomycetota; class Planctomycetia; order Pirellulales; family Pirellulaceae; genus JBKCUI01. The sequence continues at coordinate 819 of JBBRGW010000451.1, read as the reverse complement.
CTTTGCATACGCCGATGTCGCGTACGATGGATACGTTCCGCCTTCCTTTTTATCTGCGCCCGGTGCCAAGGATGTTGGGGTCGAGTTCACGACCATGAGCAAAGGCTACAACATGGCCGGATGGCGAGTTGGGTTGTGTGCAGGGAATGCCGACATGATCAAGGGACTGGCAACCATCAAAGGTTATTACGACTATGGCATGTTTCAAGCGATCCAAATTGCGGCGATCGTTGCTCTTCGCGATACCGAAGCGACGGTTGAGAAGCAATCGTTGATCTATCAAGGTCGACGAGACGTATTGATAGACGGACTGCGACGGATAGGATGGCAAGTCAACGTCCCCAAGGCAGGCATGTTTCTGTGGGCCAAGATCCCTGAACCGTGGGCTTCCCAAATGAACTCCGTCGACTTCGCAATGCATTTGCTCGAACATGGGAATGTAGCCGTTAGTCCTGGTGCTGGCTTCGGCCCTGTTGGTGAAGGCTATCTTCGAATGTCGCTGGTGGAGAACGAAGCGAGGTTACGTCAAGCGGTCCGCCAGATTTCAGCATGTTTGGACAAAAAGAAATCACCCACTTTGGTTCATCAAAGTGTTTAACATTGAGCAGAACAGTTGAGACGACCCCGTGGCGGACGCTAGCAGCACTGCACAAGTAATTGAGCAAAACACGTAGGCGCGTCTCTACGAGACTCGCAAAAATCGGCGTCTCGGAGAGACGCTGCTACGTGAATTAGACGAAGAAACTTCTGCGCAGGTGCCTAGCAGCGTCCGATACCGGCGATACTTGTGCTGCTGCACGGTTGGACAAGATCGGCGGA
>JBBRGW010000450.1:0-2984 GCA_038223525.1 Pirellulales bacterium | reverse complement strand
AATCCAACCTTGGCAACTCTCATCACGTGCGTGGTCATGGGAGTCATCGGGCTACTTACAACGAGTCTTCTTTACAACCGACGGCTCGTCAAAGCAATCGACGAACTGCAGGCAGAGACTGCTCGGGCAAACGATAACTTTCAAGTGTCATTCGGAGCGATCGACAGAATGCTCGAGCGGGTCGGTTTCGATCAACTTGCCAACCAGCCAGGGATGGAAAAAGTGCGCGAGGAGCTGCTCGCCGATGCGGTTCAACTCTACTCTTCGTTGCTATTAACACAGGGAGCTGAGACAACTCTAGACTCTACTGCGGAAAACAAGCATTCAGAATATAGCCTTAAGGCCCGTTGCCAATATGCGAACGCACTTTCCAAACTTGGCCAGATTCAATCGCTGTTAGGACAAAAGGAACTTGCACGCACGAATCTTGAAAAAGCAATTTCGATTCAAGAAAAAAACGCTACGCAGCATCCTTATAGGCTCGATTTTGTCCATGCATTGGCAATGTCTTGCGTCAACCTGGGACGTGTCGATCAAAAACCGAGTCAGTTTCAAAAAGCCATTGACCTCTTGCGTCCCATAAAAGATACCTATCCAAGCTGTCGTGCTAATCTGGCCAGTGCATTGAACCAGTTCGCCATTCCTCTGCTTCCTGAACAGCGTGAAGCAATTCAACTTGAGGTCCTCGACTTAGCTAAGTTGTCCATCGCAGATGCGCCGGATGACCCGAATGTTCGCCTGTTACTTGGCCAAGTACTCCACAATCTTGGTTTGTTGTACCACCGGACAGGTCGCCAAGACGAGGCAAGCGAGTTTAGTAAAAACGCGTTGGAGCAATTCGAATCGTTAGTGACAACCCACGAAGGTGTACTGGAGTATCAAAACTCGCTGGCGGAGAGTTTGGCGGTGATCGCTTCGATTCGTTTCTTGCAGAATCAATGGGAAGATGGAAAGCAATCGATGGATCGAAGCGCTTCGATTCGCCAATTGCTAGTATCTCGATATCCAAAAATCCCGTCGCTTAGAGAAATGCTGTCGCAAAATTATCAAACGCATGCGGGCTTTCTCATTCAATCGCAGCAGATGGAACCTGCGATTGAACTGGCAAGAAAGGGAGTTGAGATCGCGCAGCAACTCAACCAAGAAAGTCCATGTAGTCAAACACGATTTTTTTTGGCAGCTAGCCAAACGATTTTAGCGACGGCTCTGGGCGGCAATCATCAAGAGTCCGAAGCGATCGAAGTCGGCCAGATCGCTTGTGATGCATATGAAGAACTGCTCGACAACGCGGACCGCGATCAAGAAATCGAAGCTGGTGTCGCGTTCCTAAACCATACCAACATGTTGCGAATGGGATTCACAGATGAGGCGTTGAGGTTGGGTGATCGCGCCGTTGAGCTATTGTCTAATGCGTATGAGATTGACCCGACCAGAACGGATATTCGATCACATTTGTTCAATGCAAATGGTGCACGCGCTCAAACGCTGGAAGCACTGCAACGCTATGGCGAAGCAGCGGACGCCTGGGAAAAAACGATAGAGCTATCGTCATTAAAAGCCGAACCTTCTTTAGAAATTAGCCTAGCCATTTGTTTGGCCCGTAGTGGTCGTAACGAGCAAGCCCAATCAAAGGCTACATCGCTAGAAATTCATCAAGAGCTCGACGGAACTAGCCTCTACAATCTCGCATGCGTGTATGGCATACTGTGCAAGGTCGCACCATCCCAAGCTGTCCTGGAGGCCAACCGAGGCAGCGCCTTGAGACTGCTTAATTGCCCAACAACGATTGCCTTCTTGCGCGAAGAAGCAAACTTTCATCAGTTCAAAATTGATGCCGATCTCGACTACCTTCGCGAAGACCCACGCTTACAAACATTGATCATGATACTTACGTCTAAGGAATAAGAAATTGGGGCAAGTCGGATCGCTAGAGCAATGCTGGAACTGTTATCGCGTTGGACTGTTACTTTGAGTTATGTCATTCAAGGAGGAATGAAATGATATCGTATTCGATGGACTTACGAAAACGCGTGATTGACGCCTGTGATCCTGCGATTGGAACGAACGAAGTTGTCGAAACTTTTAGTATTTCGCCAGCTTGGGTTCGTCGATTGAAACAGCGTCGTCGAGAAACAGGCCATTTCGGACCCAAAGAGCAACCTTGCGGTAGTATTCCTATTTTGTCTAACCATGCAGACAAAATTGCGAAAATCATCGCCTAAAAGCCTTACTCTACTTCGAAACAGATTGCTGAGAAACTAGGAGAGGTTTCGATCAAAGTTTCACGGCAGACTGTCGAAGTTGCGATCAAGCGGCTCTGATACCGTTTTAAAAAAGTCGTTTCGAGCGGCAGAACAAAACCCTCCTCGAGCTGCCCCGATTATGGGAATAATTGTAAGTAGTCGCTTTTCGAAACCTTGACAACCCTCAATCCAACTGAAGGGTCGGCAAACGGCGCCACCCAGCTACTGGGGTCGGCAAACGGGGCCACCCAGCTACTGCGTCATCGCGGTTGCACGGTCGATAACTTATGGCTACTGCTCACTTGCATTCGAAGAATTTTTAAAGCTTTCGCAAGAAACTGCGCACCGTCGGAACGGAATTGCCAACGAAAACCAATCGCCGGTATTTCCAGCTTGTTCTCCACTTCAATTCGGACGCGTTAGATTCGCTAGCCAGCGCTCGGCAGTGGCGAACTTCCCGTTCGATAGCCGCCTTGCCCTCGAAGCTTCGCTTCTTTGGCCAACGACTCCGGTGTTCCTGCCACCCGTTTGAAGATCTTGCCGAATCGCTTTACCACGTCGCACCATAGCTCGCCCGACAGACCAATTCGCTCCATGATCGGAGCCAACTCTGCCGGGATGCGACCCTTCTTGTTGTCTCGACGTATTTGCCTGCCTGTCCAATCCAGCAACTTCAAATACAACTCGAAACTCATGCCCAAAAAACCCTTGTCGCTGGCTCGCTTGCCAGTCTTGCTCGGC
>JBBRGW010000449.1:0-3073 GCA_038223525.1 Pirellulales bacterium | reverse complement strand
TTATGGCACGGTGCTGGGCAACCGTGGGATAGTCATGACAAAATCGAAGAGAACCATCGGAAGCTTGCAGGTGAATGCTCGCAAGCAATCGGTGCATTGCTCAAGGATTTAAAGCAACGCGGACTGCTTGACAGCACACTGGTTGTTTGGGGAGGGGAGTTTGGGCGGACACCGACTGTGGAGCTACCCAAGCCAGGTGCAAACGCGGGAACAACGAGTGGCCGCGATCACAATCACTACGGCTTCACGATGTGGCTAGCGGGTGGCGGGGTCAAGGGAGGACATGTTCATGGAGCAACCGATGAATTTGGATTCCAAGCGGTCGAGAACAAGGTGCATGTCCATGACTTGCACGCGACGATGCTTCATTTGCTTGGCTTCGACCATACTAAGCTAACCTATCGCTATGCAGGTCGCGACTTCAGGCTTACCGACGTTCACGGAAACGTAGTGCACGATATTATCGCATAGGCCTGCCGCCGTCGATTAATTGCGTTATCGTTCATCGAGGGTAAGTCGATGATTTCGAGTGATTTTTCCGTGATTCAAGCTGGCTTTAAGAGCTAGAAAGACGCTTTGGTTTGGTTCTTAAAGAAGAGCCGAGACAGGGCCAACAGTAGGATGGGACCATTGTCCTGTCCGAATAGCGGATCGGGACATTAGTCAGGTACGGCGAAGCGACTTAGCCCGACGCACAATTTATCCCTCTGTGCCGCTTCGCTCCTGTTGGGGTAGATTATTATTGTTTGGGTCGTCACCCTATATTGCATTGGAGTGGATCGCGTGTTTCTGATGGTAAGTCACTTGGCCGCAACCGGTGGTTTATTGCTCGAATGGGTTGCCCAGTTTTTTTGCTGCTTCTTGCGCCTGGGCGACGAAACGTTGGTCGGTTAAGCTCAGTCTGGATAATGACACTGATAGCTCTTTGCCGTCAGCTTTCTTCAAAATCACTTTATCGCCATCAACACCTAGATAAACGGCTTCCACGTTAAAGCTACCAGAGCTATCAGACCAAGTTCGGGGACTTGAAGCTGGTTGTTTGGGATTCGTTGGTAGGGCAATGTTTTCAGGACGTTTGGGTTGCGTTACTTCTATGGGTGCAAGCTGAATCTGATTGCGAAGCAATGTTGCTTTTCTACGATCCCATCCGCGGTAGTTCGCATTCACTTTGCCGTCTGGGAGCAAATCCGTAATCTCGCCGGGATACCACTTACTTCCTCGCTCTCGTATCTGGACGATTTGCCCGACAAATAGTTCGGTTGAACTTTCGACCGGCAACTGCGATGACTCTAGAAAGCTAGCCCCCTCGTATTGCTTGTTTATCCGGTGGACCGGATCTATCTTTTGGAGAATACCGTCTGCCAGCGATGCAAACATTTCACCCGAATTGGCTACTTTGCGAACTGCGTCCACCAATTTAGGATCCGCTTCAAAATTATCTTTTTGCGATAACTTAATAAGAGAGGAATGTTTTTCATGTGCATTGGATGAGCTGAGATGCGAAAGTATTTCTTCCAATTCTTTGCCTGTGATCGGTTTACTCGCATCCGCTTTGCGCTCTTCGAGTAGCTTTTGCGTCTTTTCCTGGTTGGCTTTTGCCTCAGCTTGTATCTCCGCGAGTCGCTCTTCAGAAAGTTTCGCAAACTTGACTTTGATTGGAAACGCTGTTGTTGTATTCCCCTCCTTCATAGTCAAAGAGTACAGCATGTCCGTGGCCGCGGGCAAATGGTCTCCTGTGTCGAAGCTCCAGGTACCCTTGCCAACCGTTTGAAATGATTCTCGGTCACCGGTGTCCGGTGTCTTCATCTCGTAAGTCTTCTCAATGGTCACCACACCACGATCCGTTCCGGAAATTTTATATTGCGTGACCTCGGAGGCAGATTGCATCCGTTCGGTCGGTTGGAATGCAAACGGGCCAAACGGTCGAACCGAGTATCGAAGCGAATTCGAGTCGTCTGAAATGGAGACTCCGGAATCGCTTTTCCACGTCTGCGTCTCTTTGTCCGGAAGCTGTTCAAAGGGAATCAACGATAGGTTGCCGAGCAGGAATGGCAGTTGTGAAGTCCCATCGAGCGTTAGTACCTGTCCTAGCCGCGTAAGGCCGATGGTATTCTGGGAGTTACTTTTGCCCGCAAAGTTACTTCTGCTGAAGATATTGGGCAGCATCGGAGGACGAGGAAACATATTTCCGAAGTCAGCATCCCGATTCGGTTTCGGCTTGGTTTGTTCCCTGAGGCCCCCTTGGAATGTCAAACGAACCAGTTGGTCATTTGCTAACGTCACGCTGTAGTTCACGATCCCTGTGTAGCTGATGATATTGGCTGAGGAATCGATTTGGATATCATACTCATACGATGCTTTCTGGTCCTTTGCCAAGTCGTACTGCAACCGTTGCGCCCACGTGTAAGATGTACTGCATGCAAAGAACACAAGAGTTCCGAACGCCGATAGGGAAAAGAATTTCATTTTGGACGTTCCGGGAAAGGTACGTTTGAAGTTATTCGCGAGGCATGGACACACGATCGTGAGGCGATCGTATTATACATTCGAACAAAACGACGTGCGATATGGGTTTATCGATAGAAGAGGCAATCTCATGCAGCCACTAAAAGCACAGACTGACGATCGACGGATTTCGGAGATGCGGAACCTAGGTCCGGCCTGCGAGAAGGACCTCGAGGCTGTCGGAATCTTGACGGCTCACGATTTGATAGCGATCGGGCCGGAGACAGCGTTTAGGCAAATGCTCCTCGGACGGATGCGTTTGGGTCGCAGCGCCAAATGTTGCAACGCTGCATACCTCTACGCCCTTTACGGTGCGATCCATGATTTGGACTGGCGGTCCATTCCAGAGCAGAAAAAGATTGAATTTAAGATGCTTGCAGCTGAGATGCGAGATTCTGATGAATTCAAGTAGAAATGAGACTTAGGCGATCAACGCGAAAAGATCGCGAAGCTAATGTTTTCCCCTAACTCTTCCTCGGGATCCCTGGGAGGAGAAGGGAAAGTTAAATCCTCAAAGGCTTCGCTATTGTTTTGAAGACCTTTCGCACAGCCGATTATCGCAATAGAT
>JBBRGW010000448.1:0-3081 GCA_038223525.1 Pirellulales bacterium | reverse complement strand
GGCTGAGCCGCCTGTGACCGTTGTGACCAAGAATGCAGGGGCAAACGGAACCACCGAAGTCGCCAACGCCTACTTGTCGTATCTCTATACGCCAGAAGCGCAACGTCTCGCTGCCAAGCACTACTACCGTCCTCACGCTCGCGAATGGTTGACCGAGGAGCAGAAAGCCGTATTTGGAAAGTTAACTCTGTTTCAACTCACTGATGTGCTCTCGGGTTGGGACGAGGCGCACGAAGTTCACTTCAAAGATCGAACAGGTGTTTTTGATCAGATCTATCAATCGGACAAAAAATAATTCATGCCTGTAAGCTCAAACCTGAAGCTAGAAAAGCAAAGGAATTCAAAAAATGAATCGTCGTGCGAAAGCTAAGTTACCTGGCTTCGGTGTAACTATGGGTTATACGCTGCTCTATCTCTCGGTGATTGTTTTGATTCCGTTGGCAGCGCTCTTTCTCAAAGCTTCGACGATGGATTGGAACGATTTCTATGACACCATAACCTCGCGACGCGTGCAAGCCGCTTATCGATTGACCTTCGGTGCATCGCTGATTGCAGCGGTGATTAACACGGTCTTCGGTGCCTTAGTCGCTTGGTCCATCGTTCGGTATCGATTCGTAGGTCGACAACTGTTGGATGCAATCATCGATTTGCCATTCGCCATGCCGACCGCAGTCTCTGGGATCGCGTTGATGGCTATTTATGGACCGACCGGGTTGATCGGGAAACAGTTGATTCCTTATGGCATCAAGACCGCGATCTCGCCGCTTGGGATCGTTATTGCTTTAACATTCATCGGATTGCCCTTTGTGGTGCGAACGCTTCAGCCAGCCCTCGAAGAACTCGATGGCGAGGCGGAGCAAGCGGCTGCCAGTTTGGGAGCAAGTCGTTGGCAAACATTTTGGCGCATCATTGTGCCGTCGTTGCTGCCGTCGCTGCTCACAGGTTTCACGCTTGCATTCGCCCGAGCGCTTGGGGAGTATGGCAGCGTCATTTTCGTGGCGGGAAACATTCCGATGAAGACCGAAATCGCCTCCTTACTGATCATCAGCAAGCTAGACGATGCCGATGTTCCTGGCGCGGCTGCCATCGCGGTCGTCATGCTGCTCACAACGCTAATGATCTTGCTGTTGGTTCAAGGGATTCAATGGTGGTCGCAACGTATCACAGGGAGGGTCTAATCGATGACGCAGAACACAAATCGCACTAATCGAGAAGCGAACGATCCAGGGTGGGTCCGCGTGATTATTGTTTCCCTGTCGATAGGTTTCGTTGCCTTGATGTTGGTGCTTCCACTAGGAGTTGTCTTCTTCGAAGCCTTTCGTAAGGGGATAAACGCTTACTTGGCGGCATTTCAAGACCGCAATGCACTCCGGGCTATTTACATGACTTGTCTGGCTGCGGGTATCGCTGTTCCTTTGAATCTCATATTCGGAATTGCGGCGTCCTGGGCTATCGCCAAGTTCCATTTTCCAGGTAAGGGCTTATTGATTGCGTTGATCGATTTGCCATTCGCCATTTCACCGGTCATTTCGGGTCTCGTGTACATCCTGGTCTTCGGCATGCAAGGTTGGCTCGGCAAGTGGCTGGAGGGGTATGGTATTCAAGTCATCTTTGCAGTGCCTGGTATTGTTTTGGCGACGATCTTTGTCACCTTCCCGTTTGTTGCCCGCGAACTGATCCCGCTCATGCAGGAGCAAGGGAGCGAAGAGGAATGGGCGGCGATTTCATTGGGTGCTAGCGGATGGCAGACCTTTTGGCGAGTGACGTTGCCTAATACAAAATGGGGCGTGCTCTACGGAGTGCTGCTTTGCAACGCACGAGCCATGGGGGAGTTTGGAGCCGTCTCTGTCGTGTCATCGAATATTCGGGGGGGTACCAATACGCTCCCTCTCCATATCGACGCACTCTACAACGACTACAACTCCGTGGCCGCATTTGCGTTGGCATCCATTTTGGCATCGCTTGGAATTATCACTCTAATTGGCAAAACCCTGCTCGAACGCAAACTGGAGCAGGAATCGAAACCATCGCTTGAGTCGACAACGACAGAGGTAACATCGTGAGCATAGAAATCCAAAACATCAGCAAGAGTTTCGGGGCATTTACAGCCCTCAAAGACATCTCGCTGAAAATTGAGAACGGCGAACTCATCTCGCTGCTCGGACCGTCCGGTTCTGGCAAAACCACTTTGCTGCGTGTGATCGCCGGAATGGAGTCACCGGATCCCAATCCAAATAGCCATGTATTATTCTTCGGAGAGGACGTCGCCAACAAACCGGTCGGAGACCGCAAGGTTGGGTTTGTCTTTCAGCACTATGCTCTCTTCAAGCACATGAGCGTCTTCGAGAACATCGCTTTCGGATTACGGGTCCGTCCGCGATCTCAGCGCCCAGTCGAATCGGCAATTCGCGACAAAGTTCATTCCTTATTGAAACTAATTCAATTGGAAGGGTTTGGGACTAGGTTTCCGAAGCAACTTTCGGGTGGTCAGCGTCAACGCGTGGCGCTCGCTCGAGCGCTCGCAATCGAACCTCAAGTTCTACTGCTAGACGAACCATTCGGCGCGTTGGATGCCAAGGTACGTAAAGGACTTCGCGATTGGTTGCGAGGGCTTCACGACGAACTGAATACGACAACCATTTTGGTGACGCACGATCAAGAGGAAGCATTAGAGGTTTCCGATCGCGTGGTGGTTATGAACCAAGCAAAAATAGAACAAGTCGGTGCACCAGCGGAAGTATTTCACTACCCCGCGTCGGAGTTTGTCATCGATTTCCTAGGAAACGTCAATGTTTTCCACGGCCGTGTCGATCAAGGCCAAGCGGTCTTGGACAACCTTCGAGTTCGATTGTCAGACCCATCGATCCCAGACGGAGAGCAAGCCAATGTATATATCCGCCCCAACGACATCACCATCGACCGCACTCCACAGGGTCCGTCGAGCATCGAAGCGCACGTCACCCGTATCAATCGAGCAGGAGTTCAAGCAAAACTTTTCCTCGAACTCAACAACAAAGAAGAAATCCGTGTCGACATCAGCATGGATCAGCTTTTGGAACTCAATTTACAATTAGGCGATAC
>JBBRGW010000447.1:0-3145 GCA_038223525.1 Pirellulales bacterium | reverse complement strand
GCAGCAAGATCGGATGACCTGTTTCGGCGTACCGCGTCCCTTTCAGAGCGTAGTGCCCTGCTGGAAATGCACGCGTCGCTCCCTTGCGATGAACCCACTGTTGCATGTTATCGACAATCTCTCTACGAGCGATGTTATGACTGATAAAGTAAACCAATTGACCCTCAATACCCGGAAACACTTCTTGGAACGCTTCTAGTACGAGCGAATTGATGAGCAAATGATTGACTGTTGCGAAGTTTGCGCCGAGAGACATATCATCGATGTAGTTGTCAGCCTCTATAGTTCCCAAGGGTGCATACACGAGCTCGCGGTCGTTTCCAGGCAATGGGATGTCCCACTTTGCAAATTTGCTTTGCAACGCTTTGAATTGACCCATGGCCAAGTTGTGACCAATCCCGCGTGAACCACAGTGGGATAGGAACGCAACATGCCGATGCTTGAGGCCAAACACTTGGGCTGTTTGCCTTGCTCTGGCGTTGTCATCGACATAAACGATTTCGCATTCGCCAAAATGGTTTCCGCCACCGTAGGAACCAAGCTGTGACGCTTTGTCTGCAAAATTGCGAAACGTTCCATTTATGAGATGCCAATCGATGCGTTCCGGCAAGGCGTCGTTGGATTCGTTGTGGCCAACGTGCGCGGCGTCTTCGCAGCGAGATGCCCACTCTGTTGGGATACCCAGTTGGGTGCATACGGATTCCGAAGCGCCTTCGACGACCGCTTGCTTTCCAAGTTTCTCATCGACCCGTCTCGACTTCGCAGCGTGTCGTTGTCCGCGACCAGCCCCTGTTGGCGTGCGTTCGCAAATTGCATCGATGAGTTTGCGACGAATCTCTCGAGACCGGACCGCTTCCTCAGGTAAATCCAATTGGAGCAGGCTCATCGAGCACTTGATATCGACACCGACAGGCCCTGGGTAGATATGCGTCGGCGAAGTCATCACGCAACCGATGGGCGCACCGTAGCCGCAATGGCCATCTGGATTGAGGATCAAGTTGGTAACGCCAGGCGCAAGCCGGGAGTTGATGGCTTGTTGCAAGCAAATTTCATCGAACGTATCACGGATCTTATCAGTTCCGATGACCGTGATCGGTTTGGTCTTGCCGCCGGTTGGCAGCATGGCAGTCGCTTCGCCAGTTGGAATCATTTTTGAAGTTGGAAGTTGGAGGCTGGAGGCTGGAGGCTGGAGGCTGGAGGCTGGAGGCTGGAACGACGGACACGTGGAGTAGCGGAAGTGTTCGAGGGGTGCTTTGGAATTGGATACAGCTTCTACAATTCCAAGGTCACTCTCGGCAAGAGTGACCTACGGTAGGTCGCACCTGCCGGGTGCGCCCTCGGAGCTAGATCTACGTTTTCGTTGATCAAAATGCTCCCAGCGTTGCCAAAAGGGGCGGAGGGCGAAATGGCAATTTTCGAATCGCTGACCGATCCTCCCAACCCGGATTCTATTCCCAGTTGTTCGTAGAACGATTTTGCTTTTTCTGAGCCACGTTCTTTTTGTCTTCGATCCGTCGGCGCTGCGAGCCGCGGGTGGGTTGTGTGGGGCGACGGATGGTCGGCGGTTTCATCGCTTCTAAGATCAGATTCTTCATTCGCTCTCGACAAGCCTGAATGTTGCGAGGCTGCTCGCGATGAACTTGGCTGGTGATTTGCAAGATACCGGCGTCCGTAAGCTTGCTCCCTGCCAAAGCACGCAATCTCCCCATAGCAGTTGGGTACAATACGGTGCTGTTGGCGAGATTCCAGCAGAGGGTCGCTTTGGTGTTCACTTTGTTCACATTTTGGCCGCCAGGGCCTCCACTGCGCGCGAAAATCAATTCCATTTCGCCCGCAGGTACGATCAAATGCTCGGTAACAACTAAATCTTCCATAGCCTATAGAGTATTCCTAAATGCGTCTTTTTTCGATCTCAATTTTATCAATTATTGCCTTTGCTTCGATCGCCGTTCAAACTGACGTTGGGGCTGACACTACGGAACTTGCCCCGGTTCGGGGAGCCGGATCGCTTTGGACTCGAAAGATTGGGGGCGATTGGCCGCGTATGCTCGGCGCGGGCTATGACTCTCGAAGTTCCGAAACGGGGATCCTTAAGAAATGGCCCAAGTCAGGACTTCGAATCGTCTGGACTGCCGATACGGGGATGGGATACGGCAACGGTGTTGCTGCCGATGGACGCTGGTTTCAATTCGATCGTTTTGGCAATGTCGAGCGTTTGAGTTGTATCCACGCGGAAACTGGAAAGCTGCTTTGGAAGTGGGACTCGCCAGTCGACTATCGAGACGCCTATGGCTACAACAACGGCCCCCGGTGCAGTCCCGTTGTCGACGGCGATCGCGTATTCGTCTACGGTGTGGCTGGCATGTTAGCATGCCTTTCGGTAAATGACGGTGCACCACAATGGAAGCTGGAAACGAATCAAAAGTACAAAGTCCCGCAGAACTTCTTTGGTGTCGGCGCTTCTCCATTAGTCTATAAAGACAAATTGATTGTCATGATCGGAGGAGCGCAAGGGGCAAAGCCAAATGGCACCGCGATGGTTGCTTTCGACAAAACCACAGGAAAAGAACTTTATCGCGTCGGCGATTATCTAGCCAGCTACTCAGCACCCGTCGTCCATGCGATTGACGGCCGGGACGTTTGCCTTTCGTTGGTTCGCGAAGGGTTACTGGCTTTCGATCCGAACGATGGTTCTAGGGAACGCTTCTTTGCCTGGCGAGCTGAATCGAACGAGAGCGTCAATGCAGCTTCTCCCATCGTCTGGCAGAACCGGATTCTGATTTCCGAAGCTTACGAAATAGGGAGCGCCCTACTGTCCCTGAAGGAAAACAAACTGGAACCGATTTGGATCGACAGCTTAAGCATCAAAGATAGAGCGATTCGCTCGCACTGGTCCACTCCCTTGCTCGATGGCAATCTCATTTTCGCAAGCAGCGGACGCAATCAACCGGATACGGACTTGCGTTGCCTATTGCTCAGCGAGGCGAACCTAGAGACGCCCAGCTGGAGACCCGAGGTGCGATGGACCAAGCGCAACCATGACCGTATGACCGGCTTGATCGTCGACAACCATTTATTGTTGCTGGGTGAAGAGGGGGCGCTGCAATTGCAGGAACTCAATAAGGACAAACTAACGATTGTGGCT
>JBBRGW010000446.1:0-3187 GCA_038223525.1 Pirellulales bacterium | reverse complement strand
AGCCTCAACCGAGATTTCGTACACGCGCCAAGATGCTTTGGGACAAAGAGTACTTCTACATTGCCGCCGAACTCTTCGAGCCTCATCTCCAAGGCACGATTTTGCAACATGACGCGGTGATCTTTCAGGACAATGACTTTGAGGTCTTTATCGATCCTAACAGCGATAATCATGAATACTATGAATTGGAATTGAATGCACTCAATACGACTTGGGATCTATTCATGCCTCGCCCTTACAAGGATGCGGGAGGGGCCGACAACGGCTGGGAGTTTGTCGGTCTCAAGACCGCTGTCTCACTCAATGGGACGCTCAATGACCCGAGCGATCAGGATACTTCATGGAGCGTTGAGATCGCTATACCTTGGGTCTCCTTTGTGACTCCTTCGGGCAAAATAACCTCGCCAATGGATGGAGATCAGTGGCGGGTTGATTTCTCTCGCGTGGAATGGCAGTTTGAGATCGTTGATGGCAAGTACACGAAAGTTCCCAAGACGAAGGAAGACAATTGGGTTTGGTCTCCCCAAGGCATTATCGATATGCATCGCCCAGAACGATGGGGCTTTGTTCAGTTCTCAAATCAGCAGCCTGGCAAGGGGATGTTCAATCCTAAACCAAGCATTGCGAGCCGAGACTTGCTGATGGAAATTTACCATAGGCAAAGATCCTTCCGCGACAAGAACGGGAAGTGGGCCAAGTCGCTTGCTGATTTAGAGTTCTCGGCTGCTGCTAGCCCATTAGCGGATCCATTCACTTTGGTAAGCACCGAGGCGGGATATCAAGCCTCGGCTGTCGTCGCGACGGGAGAAAAGTCGCAAGAGCGCTGGAATGTCAATCAGGACTCTAAAATCTGGCTGTCTACGGAGAGCAAGCAGATCGAAGGCGCGTTGGAAAAGTCTGGCACAAATCGTTCCGAATTGCGACGAGCGCTCGATTCGACCCCCATCGAACAGCGCGAAGGGATGGAGTTCTTGATCGCCAATATGCCCGAGCACGACCTAAAATCGTTGACGGCCAATTTCCTGCTGGAAGAAGTAAAATTGGCTTATCAAGCATGGAGTGAATCCCCATGGAAGGATAGCGTTCCGAAAGAAATTTTCCTCAACAACGTACTTCCATATGCCAATATCAATGAGCGCCGCGATTCGTGGCGCAAGGACTTTAACGAACGCTTCTCGCCATTGATCGAGGGAGCCAATACTCCATCGCTCGCGGCCGCGAGACTCAATCAAAAACTATTTCCGCTTGTGAACGTTCGCTACTCGACTCAGCGTCCCAAAGCCGACCAGAGTCCTTACGAGTCGATCAAATCTAGCACTGCGTCTTGCACGGGACTATCTGTTTTATTGATCGATGCTTGTCGGGCTGTCGGGATACCTGCCAGATTTGTTGGTACACCGTTATGGTCCGACAAGAGCGGGAACCATTCCTGGATAGAAGTATGGGACAATGGTTGGCACTTTACTGGTGCTGCCGAGCCCAACGGCGACGACCTCGACAAAGCTTGGTTTGTGGGGCGTGCTTCGACTGCCGTTCGCGAGGAAGCCATGAATGCGATCTACGCGGTGAGTTTTCAGAAAACACCGATCCATTTTCCGCTGGTATGGGACCGCTCCATCGATTACATCAACGCTGTCAATGTTACGGACCGCTACACTGGACTTGCAAAAAAACCTGTCGAAGGAACGATCGAAACAATGGTTCGCGTTCTGGATGGTGCGAGTGGCCAAAGGATTGGGGTCAACATCCGAGTGCTTGATAGCGATGGCAAGATTGTTTTTGAAGGGGTCTCCAAAGACGAACGCTTTGACGCGAACGACCACCTCAGTGTATTCCTGCCAGCTGGGATGGAATTCCAATTGGAGGTTCATGACGGCACGACGGTGAAGAAGAGTAAGTTCGTTTCTGAGAAACGGGACAGACCAATGACGGAGACTATCGCTCCAATCCTAGAGAATGCAGTTGGTGCGAGCCTACGGTCGGTAAACAGCTCAAGTGCCGTGAACGCATTGGTAACGTACTTGACTTTGCCTGCAGAGCAACGCTCTGCGTTGATGGAGCAGCCATTTGCGAGTGTCCCTCTCTCTAGGTCGGAAGTGGTTGAAGCCAAGACGCTGCTCTGGAAAGATCATGTCGAAAAAATTCGTAAATCACGATCCGCGGAAACGGAAGCTGGTTTTTTGACGATCGACTCGCTCAAGATGCCTTTTACGCTTGAAACGTTTGGTGAAAAGCCTCTTAAAGGGCACAGTATGTTTATATCAATGCACGGCGGAGGCGGTGCTCCTACGGCAGTCAATGATAAACAATGGGAGAACCAAAAGAAACTGTATCGACTCGAAGAGGGAATTTACGTAGTACCGCGAGCGCCGACGGATACTTGGGACTTGTGGCACCAATCGCATATCGATCCATTTTTTGACCGACTAATCGAGAACCTGATTGTGCTACGTGATGTCGACCCCAACCGAGTCTACATTATGGGCTATTCGGCAGGCGGAGATGGAGTCTATCAGCTTGCTCCTCGCATGGCGGATCGTTTCGCAGCAGCGTCCATGATGGCCGGCCATCCCAATGAGACATCACCTCTTGGGCTTCGCAATCTTCCATTCACGTTGCACATGGGAGAAAAGGATTCGGCCTACAATCGGAACAAAATTGCGGCCGAGTGGGGAGTTAAACTAGCCGATTTGCAAAAGTTGGATCCGGAAGGCTACACGCATCTGGTCAAACTCCATGAAGGCAAAGGTCACTGGATGGACCGACAGGACGCGGAGGCACTGCCATGGATGACTCAATTCACTCGCAATGCTTTGCCATCGCGTATTGTCTGGAAACAAGATGATGTGATTCAGAATCGGTTCTATTGGCTCGCGATCAATCCTGCGGACCTCAAACCGCGTGCTGAGATTGTAGCCACGCGATCGGGACAAAACATCGATGTAAAGTCGAAAGATACTGATCATCTTTACGTACGGCTTAACGATGAAATGTTGGATCTAGATGAACCGATCAAGATTACCTCGGGGGATGCGATACTCTTTCAGGGAAAGTTGCAGCGCAGCATCGCAGTCCTAGCGAAAACTTTATCGGAACGCGGCGATCCGACGGGAATGTCGAGCGCCGAAGTGAAGGTTTCGTTGCCATCCAACGCGACGCAGTAGTCTGGACGACAATTTGGTCCCCT
>JBBRGW010000445.1:0-3207 GCA_038223525.1 Pirellulales bacterium | reverse complement strand
GTCCATGGCTGCTGTGGGCAACTAGATATACAAACGGACGGTGAAAATCTGCTCGTCGCGGAAAACACCAAATTCCAGGTTGGCTTTTACGATCGCGATGGCAAACGTTTGAACGGTTGGGGCAAACGATCCCGGAATGATGATGAAGGTTTCGGCTCCTGCTGCAATCCGATGAACGTACGAGCATGCAGCAATGGCGAGATCTTGACCGCGGAATCCAGTATTGGTCACATCAAGCGGTTTAGCCAAGCGGGCGAGTACCTAGGGTTTGTGGGGACCGCTAAAGTTGCTGGCGGATGCAAACACGTTGCGATCGGATTCGACTCCAGCCGAAACTGGCACTACATGATGAACGAAGATCGTTCACACGTTGCGGTACTCATCCCGCGGGCAGATGCGCCAGCTGAAACCGAAGATGAAAAGTTGTCTCGCGAAGCGATCGCTTCGTTGGGCAAGTTAATTTATGGTACTTGGGAGATCGCCTCGGAAGGGTCGACCAAAGCGGACGCTCAAGATCCGGGCTCGATGGCAAACTACATCCAAAGCGGTTTTGCGCACATGGAGTTTGCTCCAGACGGAGCCATGGTTAAAGGCCCCAAGGGAACCAAAGCGGCAAAGGCAGAAGCAGCAGGTAGCGCTAGTGTCTTCGGAGCATTGCTGACCGCGATAACCGGCAGCAGCGAACAAGCCGCTCAAATGACGGAAAGCGTCTCGTCTAAATGGCATGCTATTCAAAATCGGGATGGCAAACTCGACTTTGTCACTGTCGACGAAGGAGTGCAAGGGTTTGGCGCCACCGTTGAGTTCCAAAAAGATGACACGGCGAAATTCAGCTTCTTCTATGGAGATCCCACAGCACCGCAGGGTGGAACGTACGTCTTCAAACGTATCGCTCTCGAAGCGTGCGGCAAAGATTGCAAGTCCGCTTGCGGCGACGCGGAATGCGAAAAAGAAAAGGCGCCCGCGAAGTAGTTTGGATGGGTTCAGTTAATTCGGGAAGCCGCTGGGTTAAACATGTTTAACCCGCGCATCGGAGGGCCCTGAACGACCGCTTCCCTGCCGGCCACGTTCGACGCTTGATGGTCTCGAGCGGTTAAACCTCCGTCGCACAAGTCGCTCTCGGTAAGAGCGACCTACTTGACCTTACGAACGTTCTTGATGATGACCAAGGAACGATCGGGGCCGATGATGGATTCAGCCCTGGTGGGAAGCGTCCTGGCAACATACCCAGCGATGTCGCTGGCTTTCTCATCCGACATATCTCTGACGATCTGTAGCAGCGAGTTCTGATCTAGAGTCGAGTAACTCACCGACCGAGAACCTTTTTTCTTCTGCGGGATCGGCATTGCCTTGGTTTTATTGTCCGCATGGAGCACGTTGGAGGTAAAGGCCAAGAAAATCTCGCCCGGTTGCAAACAAAAGCGATCGCTTTGGAAAATGGTATCTGGCTGCGATGCTACTTTCAGAGCGTGCGTTCCGATCGGTCGAAAGCCTCGATGGGATATGACAAACGATTGAATATCCCCTGCACTGCAAATCGAGCCATAGCCGGTGACTGGGTTGATCTGAATGAGCCCCAGCGATGCTGTCCAATCAGCTTCCTGCATTGCCCAAAGCGTATCGTTGACGTTGCGCATGATCGACGCGGGGTTCGCATTGCCCTGCCAAAGAGTCCTCACGATCGATTGTATGCTCGTGGATACGATCGCCCCTTCTGGACCCTGCTGTGTCGCATTGCCCAGGGAGACAGTCATCATCTCCTGATGGTTCACATCCCAATGATGAAATCCGCCTCCGATGCTACCATTTTGGAATGTCCAACCGTTGACATCAAAATCCTGATGCAAAACTTGATTGTCCGGCAGCATACTTGCTTGAATGAGACTCGCGGTGTCAATCTGCTTTTGGATCGCACGCGACTGGCCGATTTCGTGGCCGAGGATCGACTGTTCGATCTCACTCATGACTCGGCCGGCGGCTAGGTTCGCGACCTCCACTTCCGTTGCGCTGTACGGGCGAGGTTTTTCCGACCAGAACCACATTGTCCCATGCGGCATGGTCGTAGAGCCAACCGGCACCACGAGTGCCGAAGCGAAGTCCTCGGGGCTGGGCCAGGCGGGCATCATCTCGATATCGGTTAGTAGTACGGCATTGCCCATGAGCGCTTCTAAATCAGCCAGCGATCCCTTTAGCTCACGAGCGGGTGCCGATAATCGCGTTTTCGGCAAGCCGATGCAAGATCTCATTTTCAACGCGGAGGTATCGTCATCGAGCAAATAAAGTGCTCCCGCAACCGCGCCAACGGAGCGAGCAACACTGTCCAATATCGACTCAAGCCGGTCGGCTGTCTCTCGACCTCGATCGCTATGGCTTCGAACTCCAACCGCGGTGGCCAGTTCCGCCTCTTGTCGTCGCACTGTCTCCTCGGCCAAATCTAGTCGGGCCACCAAACGTTCGATGGATGCTAGCAAGTGCTGAGCGCGATCCATCGGAATGCATGAGGATTCTTTTGAGTCGTCGCCATTCAATGCCACATCCAAGACACCCTCCAACATACCATCCAACGCACCGTTCGCGACTCTGTCATGTGCCGATGTTTCAACCAGCCTCCAGCGTTTGCTAGTGTCAGCGGGACTCGAAAAATGGTGCCCCGTAATGTTGCTACTCAACGCCTTTGGGGCTTTTGGGACAGCTCTTTGGACAGCGCGTTCACTGACGGCCCAGTTCGTTGCTTCCGAGAAGGATCTCAGGACATCTTGAATTTCATCCCTGGGCAAACCGGACTGGCCGCTTGAATGAGAGTGGTCAGTGGATGGAGAGTGTGTGTTGGTGTCTTCGAGGTGCAAACGAAGATGCGATGGATACCGGCGTTTCACGTTGGCTAGCTTCTAGGA
This sequence comes from Pirellulales bacterium, assembly GCA_038223525.1. GTDB lineage: Bacteria > Planctomycetota > Planctomycetia > Pirellulales > Pirellulaceae > JBKCUI01. Next base: position 313 of record JBBRGW010000445.1, on the reverse strand, counting down.
TTTGGGAATGTCGGATTGGTTATGTCTGAGGCAAGCATTCTTGGAAGTCGCTTTTGCGTTGGAGTGTGCAAAAAACAAGTTGCCTGGCTGCAGGATCCTATCGAACACTACTACTATTCCGCTCTATGTTAAACCTTGACGGTCAGTAAAACCCTGAGATGCGCAAGGTCACGCTCGGCATATCCGGTCATTACGATTATTCCGAGAATGCGATTCGGTGTCGCGACGGAAATACCCCCATGTGAAAACAATAAATTCCAAATGCAAGGCGTTAAAGACAGAACAGTAGTTGCCTTCGGAAAGCATTATGTAT
>JBBRGW010000444.1:0-3230 GCA_038223525.1 Pirellulales bacterium | reverse complement strand
TCCTGCAGTCGACACCAACGTTGGTCCGGTGCAGCTTCCTGTTCCGGTGAAGGTTTTCGAAGCGAAGCAGCGGCTGCAGCCCAAGACAAACGAAAGACCTGCTGAGTCTGGAACAAATGGCCCTCTGCGACACGCGATGCTCGCAAACCACTATTCCCGATATCCACCAGGATCATTGCGTAGCGGTGGCAAGTTCCGCGTTTTGCTCTGCGAGTAATGCGGCTATTTTGGTAACCAACTTGTTCAACCCAAGCCCCGTTACCGCGCTGATTAAGAAAACATCCTTACGACCCAGGTTCTCGCAAAGCATTTCGTGAACAAGCGGTGCATCCGGCAATTCGGCTTTGGTGATCGCTATGATCTCAGGACGAGTTAGCAACTCATTGCTATATTCCGCCAGCTCTTTGCGAATCGCGTGGTAGTTGGCAATCGGGTCGGACTGATCCATTGGCATCGGCTCGACCAAATGCACCAAAATACCGGCCCTCATGATATGCCTTAAGAAATCATGTCCAAGACCCGAGCCTTGAGCTGCACCCTCGATCAAACCAGGAATATCTGCCATCACAAAATTACGATCTAGATCGACCGAAACCAAACCAAGATTCGGAAACTTGGTAGTGAATGGATAGTCCGCAATTTCAGGTCGGGCCCTTGATATCCTACTCAACAATGTACTCTTGCCAGCGTTCGGCAACCCAACCAGCCCAACGTCTGCAATCGCCTTGAGTTCGAAGATCAAACGCCGTTGTTCACCTGTGCCACCCTCTGTCGTTTCGCGAGGTGCTTGATTGGTGGACGATTTAAAATGGGTGTTGCCCCACCCTCCTCGACCGCCGCGAGCAGCCACAATCTCATCCCCAGGGTTCACGAGATCGCGAAGAATCATTCCGGAATCTCGATCGAGCAAAACGGTTCCCGGCGGGACGACCAAAATCAAATCCTCACCGCTCTTGCCATGGCAATCCGACCCTGTTCCAGGCGTTCCATTCTCAGCACGCCAATGTCTTTGATGAGCAAACTGAACCAAAGAATTTACACCCGCTTTGGCTCGGACAATGACGCTGCCGCCACTCCCCCCGTCACCACCGCATGGGCCACCTCTCGGCACGTGCTTCTCACGGCGGAAAGCCATGCATCCACTACCACCTTTACCAGAGATGGCTTCAACTTCAACGCGGTCTACGAACATAGAAAGATCAGATCTTGGCTGGAACCAATGCAGAGGCCTTAGAATAGAGGCGTCGAATCAATTTCGAATTGCCGCTACTCCTCTTTTTGTAACAAAGTATTAAGCGGATTCAGCGATTCGAACGTTGATGCGGCGACCTTCTCGATCGAAGTAAACGTTCCCTTCGACAAGCGAGAAAATCGTATAGTCTTTCCCCATCCCTACGTTGCAGCCGGGGTGCCATTTCGTTCCGACCTGGCGGATGAGTATGTTTCCGGAAAAGACCTTTTCGCCGCCAAACTTCTTTACGCCGCGACGCTGTGCATTGGAATCACGACCGTTTCGTGTTGATCCCTGACCTTTTTTGTGTGCCATTTAAAAGCCTAACTACCTGTGCCGAATTGGATTGTCAAAACCAGCGAATACTCTCCGCAGTCGCGGGCGAACAGTTTAGCGGTAAATCCACTGATAATCAAGCCGTTCTTTGAGGTTAAACTGCTTTAGATAGTATTCAACTCGCTCTTTGTTTTCGAAGGCCGGCAGCCCAAGCAAAATCCTGTCCTTCGCTTCGTCAATCGCATCCCCTGGGCGCCAATGGTAAATGCGGAGCGTCTTGCGGTCGAAATTGGTTTCTCCGTTGGCATCAATTCTGATTTTGTAAGCATTCGTCAGGCCCCGAACGTCGACGGCGAAAAAATCAAGCCTCGGATCAATGTCTGTCCAGGTTGCGACCCCCCCTACGGACTTATCGTCGTCCGAAGTGGTCGCGTCGATCGGTAGTTTTGAGATCTCGATATGGTCGAGCAGCCGCTTTCCAACGCGTTCCCTGGCCGCAATCGCCTCGATTGCCGAGGGTAGGATTTTCGCATCGGCGACGATGTTTCTTTCCTTGCTTAAGATTGTAAACCGGGGGATAAACCGAACTGCCTCGAACTTCACTTTATCCGGACTGCCTGGCACCTCGGCCGCTATCGTTGGGACTAAGTCTTCGCCAGTGTATCGAACTTTGTAAACGAGATACCAAATAACTTTCTTCTCAAACTTGCCACTCAACAACGGGATATCGACCTCGATCAATCGTACCGGCTTGAAAGAGAACTCTAACCCCCAAACGGGATGCCGAAAAACCACATCCTTAGACAGCGCAAGCAACGTTTCGCTCGGCGACGCAAAGTACGGCTTTCCTTCTGGAAAATCGGGAGCCGCCCACTCCAATTCGGGATGCTTGGCAGCAAAATCCAGATCGAACGGCCCCAGTGCAGTGTCCTCGGAGTTCTGGTCCGGAGCTACAACCGTCATAACTCCAATTGCCAGCTTCCTCGCCGACAAGTTCGGGGAGTTCAAACCCAACGCTGAATCGCTCGGGGAGGGCTGGGCGCAAGCGAATCCAGGCCAGACGGACACGCTCGCAGCGATCAAAAATGATTGAAAAACCCAGGTTTTCACAGTTTAATGTTCCACACGGGAGCAGACGAAGGAAAGTCGGCGAACTCCGATAGCGGACCAAGTTCCCAACAAAAACATACCCGGAGTATAATTCGTCGCGGCCACCCGCGCAATCGAAAACTCCGGGATAATGAAATTTTGGGAATCAAAGAGAGGATCGAAAGGTAGCGATGAAAAAACGAAGGTTCTCTCAGGCCCACCCATCCATTATTTCTTGCGATGCCGAATCCTAGCACGCATTCTTCTCTTCTTACGACCAACCTTACGACGACCTCGACCTGTTTTCTTTACACCCACGAACAAATGCTCCTAAATCAAAGGCGAGAAACATGTGTTTCCACCAGGCAGTGACAAAAATCTATTCATGTCGTCGCTAAGAATCAAAGGATCGACGCGCCAACCAAGCAGCGTAGCGTAACACAACGCATCGGTTATTGACAAGTCCATGCGTGGCTTTTGTTGCCCCTATTGGTTTCAATCCTGAGAGTGCAACCCACACTCGGTCTTGTCGGTCCCACTCCAACGGCCAGCACGCTCGTCCTCTCCCATGCTGGTTGCCCTCGTACAAGGCCAACACCCAATGCTTGTAAAACCATTGTCATGCAAAGGATTA
>JBBRGW010000443.1:0-3246 GCA_038223525.1 Pirellulales bacterium | reverse complement strand
TAATCTGCGATTGTTGGACTCGAGCTTTTGGACGCATCCTGGAAAGATGCTTTTGTGTATGGGATGCGAGATTGCACAGTGGCATGAATGGTACTACGACAACTCCTTTCAGTGGGATCTTTTAGATTGGGACACGCATCGCGGCATGCAAAGATTGGTTGCGGACTTGAACCATCTCGTCCAACGTGAACCATCGCTGCATCAACTGGACTTCACGTCAGATGGTTTTGAGTGGATCGACTGCATGAACGCTCAAGACAGCGTGCTCGGATACATTCGCAAGGCCAAGGATCCGAACGACTTCCTGGTCGTTTGCAGCAACTTTACACCGGTCGTCCGTAAATACCGAATTGGGGTACCGAAGGCTTGCTACTACCAAGAGGTGTTCAATAGCGACTCGGTACATTACGCTGGCACCAACGTTGGGAACTACCCTGGCATTATGGCAGATGCCGGGATACCACATCACGGCCGCCCGGCATCCATCGAACTCAACCTGCCACCGTTAGCGACCGTAGTGTTTAAACCAGTTTAAAAAAAGTGTAGTTTGGGACCATTGTCCCGAATGAATCAAAGGACGGGACAACGGTCCCGTCCTACGACTGTCAATCCACTAGCAAGTTTTGTGGTTTTGATTTAGCCAGCACTAAATCTAGTTGAGACTCGCTTGCTAATGCCGAATCGGTAAAATGCGGGACGTTACTGAAGCAGCAGTAACATGGATCCTCGTAAAGCCGGTGTATTTGCATGGTTACCGAACAAAAGCGTTTTCGCAAGGACGATTCCTCCAAGGGCAAAAAACCGCCGAGCACCAACATTTTAGACAGGTCGCCTCCGTTCGACCTGGCTGCCGAGATGGGGGTTTTGGGCAGTATGCTTTTGAACCCGGATATCTGCAACGACTTGGCGTTGGAGTTGCGGGCGGAGGATTTCTATGACGACGCGCATCGCAAACTCTATGGTGCGATGATGAACTTGTTCGACTCCGGGCGCAGAATGGACCCGACGTTGCTGGTCAGCGATTTGAAAGCCTCTGGCGACTTTGAATTGGTCGGCGGCACAGCGTACCTGATCAAGCTCTCGAACGAACTGCCCAATGCTGCACATGCCAAGTACTATGCGCAGATCGTCCGAAGCAAGGCGACGATCCGTCGGCTCATTGACGCGTCAACTTCGATTCTGTCGGACGCTTATGAGGAAAGCGCAGACGCCAAGGAGCTAGTCTCCCAAGCGGAAGCAAAGATCTTTAGCATTCAAGATGAGCGAAACACCAATACCGCTACTTCCGTTTCGGAAGTTCTAAAAGCGGCAATGACGCGCATCGACCAGCGCATGCAAGGGGAACAACTGCAAAGTGGTGTTCTCACACACTTCACCGATTTTGATCAGATGACCGGTGGGTTGCACAACGGCGAATTGATCATTCTTGCGGCTCGTCCCAGTATGGGTAAGACGGCCTTTGCAATGAATATTGCAGAACAGGTAGCGATGAAAGAGAACGCTCCAACGCTCTTTGTCAGCCTCGAAATGAACGCCATCGAATTGGTGGACCGAATGCTCTGCTCGATTGCCAAGGTGGATGGCCAACGGCTCAAGGTTGGAACGATTACCAAGGATGACCAGAAGCGGCTGCTGGCCAATGCTGCCAAGATTAGCGAAGCCCCGCTGTATATCGACGACGCACCGAGTCGGACGGTCAGCGAAATCGCAGCCGTGGCCCGGCGAATTTCGCAACAGGAAATGCGCAAACCAAACGGCCGCAAAATCGGACTGATCGTCATCGACTATTTGCAACTTTTGGATCCAGACAATCCAAAGGACCCTCGACAAGAACAGGTTGCGAAAATGGCGCGTCGTTTAAAGATGCTGGCTCGTGAACAGGATGTACCCATTCTTTGCTTATCGCAATTGAATCGGCAATCTGAGGAAGGCAAAGATCACCGCCCCAAGCTGAGTCATTTGCGTGAATCCGGTGCGATCGAACAAGACGCCGACGTGGTCATGTTCGTTCACCGCGAGGGGTACTATCACCGAAACGCCGAGGATTCAGCGCAGTATGCTGGACAAGCAGAAATCATTATCGCAAAGCAGCGTAACGGTCCAGTTGGCGATGTCGAGTTGGTTTGGGAAGCCAGTTACACGCGATTCCTGAACAAAATCGGAAATCGCCATGAAGAGTTCAATACCTACAGCGATTTCTCAACGCCTGGCGGATACTGAGCATCCACGACTGGCTAGCACGTGCTATTTACTTGGGATTCGATTAAGCTTTGGCAGTGAATGACCCTTTTTTTACTCCCAACGTTGCTGCTAGATGAAACTGAAAACGCTGCCCGAAGACTTTCGGGTCGAAGAAATCACCGATGTCCAACCTTCCAAAGGGCCTTTCGGTTTGTACCGATTGGACAAATGCGGGCTCGGTACTCCCGAAGCCATGCAGTATATCTTGCACAAGTGGAATATTGCTCGTCGGGATTTGAGCTATGGCGGCATGAAAGATAGGCATGCCGACACCACCCAGTATTTGACGATCTATCGAGGCCCTCATTCTGGGCTAACGGACAAGTCGTTTCAGCTCGAATATCTCGGCCAAATTCCGCAACCGTACCACGCAAAAGATATCGCGGCCAATCGGTTTGAGATCCGATTGCGACGTATCACCGATGATCAAGTTGCAAAGCTGACGGAGCGCTGCAAGTACATTCAACAAACTGGAGTTGTAAACTACTTCGACGACCAACGCTTTGGGTCGATTGGATTTTGTGGAGAATTGATTGCCGTACCGTGGTGCCTGACCGACTACGAACGGGCGCTCTATTTGTCGATGGCAGAGCCCAATTTGCACGATCGACCGCGAGAAAAGGAACAGAAAGAGATCCTCAGAGACTACTGGGGCGATTGGCTGAAATGCAAAGCGCTTTTGGATCGCTCGCATCGACGCAGTATCGTTACTTACCTGTGCGATCACCCTACCGACTTCAAGCGGGCTGTTGCGTTGATCCGTCAAGATTTGCGAGGCATCTACATATCTGCGTTCCAAAGTTGGGTCTGGAACAAATGGATGAGTCAGTTGATCATCGACAATGCAGGGGCGGCAACGTTGGATCGGTTGGATTCGCTTTGTGGACCGTTAGCAATTCCGGTCTCAAGGTTAGAGGGCTTGATCGGCAGCCGGAGCATCTACGATTTGAAGTTGCCATTGCCCTCGGCGCGCCAACACGATTGGCCGAGCGGCACTTTAGAAAC
>JBBRGW010000442.1:0-3266 GCA_038223525.1 Pirellulales bacterium | reverse complement strand
CCACTATCGAAAGTCATGATGACTACAAACTCAGATCGCCGAGCTGAACGGCGTTCGCAAAAACTTGAATCGGTACGGTCATTCCGTATCGCCGGTAGATCTTGTTGAGTCGATCCGAGTCCAAGGGTTTTGCATCGATTTGCCTGATGCAAATGCGAGCGACTTGCGATGGAAACTTCGAAGCAAGTTTTGCATAGATCTCCGGGTCCCTTTCGCCGCTATCGCCTACCAGGACGAAAGTTCTTCCAGGGAGCCGTTTGATCAAGTTCCGAATGACTCCTCCTTTGCTTTTGCGTCGAAGGATTTGCCAGCGTTTAAAGATTTCATCCCGCAGCCGAAACCACTTCAAGTGCATGCTGCCAGAAGGGAAATTCTCGTCGTTTAAGAATTGATGGATCGCGTCGTAGATTTGCCAAGGGCTGCTACTAACGTAGTGAAAAAGAGCTCCTTGATCGGCCCAGCGTTGGTATGCGGCCGCCATGCCGTCGATCGCTTCAAAGGGTTCGGCGAACGTTCGCAGCAGCATACGTCGTCGGCTGGTAACCTCGGTTAATTTAATCGTATCATCGATGTCCGTTATAACGCTTACTCCCTGTCGTTGGGCCAAAAAAACAGGGCTGTTGATTTGTCCTAACCCGATGTCCCACTTCTGCAGAAAGTCTAGGTTGCTGGAATCGCTCTGCTGTGAGAGCGAACCATACGTTCGGAAGTCCAGCAATTGCTTGGCGGGGATGTCTATACGGCCATTAAAGAGTCCACTTACTTTTGACTTGCGCCGCAGCACATAGGGTTGCCCTGCGAGCTCCACTTGTATGCGAGTCCCTTTGATCGGAGTCGAAATGAATCCTCGCACACGCGCCCGAAACAAATCACTTTCGGCCACTTGAGTGGACACATTGAGGGCGCGAATCAGACCTCGCAGCATCAATCGTTTGCCGAAGGTAGCTGGAGTTGTTTGGGAGATCCGGCCTTGAATCTGGATGCGCCACAAAGACCCGTCAGCGATCGAGTAACCGATCGTCGGATACAAACGAACCTCAGGATCCGATTCGTTTCGAATCGCTTGATCCGGACTCATTCGAATCACTTCCATCGGTTTCCTGGTCGCTCCGTCGGCTTTGTCGTTTGCATCGCGAATCGACATAATTGCTATGCAACAACCTTGACGGAGGTCCGTGTCTCGATGGACTTGTAGATGGCTTCGACGGCGAGCAAGTCCTTGAGGCCTTCCTCACCGGATACCTTGGATGGTTTGTTTTCCAAGATGCACTTTGCGAACGCATCCATCTCGGTGGCAAACTGGTCAGGCGTCTCCAATTCCACTTTGCCTTTGGACGTTTCCATCCGATTGCCGGTGTAGCTAAATGCCGGATCCATTCGAATAAACCCGTTCTCGGCAAACGCGTTGAATCGATTCAATCCATTGAAATTATAGCTGGTGCTGCAATACGCTAGCGTCCCTGATGGGAACTGCATCAGCCAAGTGATCGACTCATCGACGCCAGCAAATTTTGCAGCGTCGGTCTTTGTTTCTTGAGCGGTGATCAGCGATGGTTCTTCGCCGGTCAGATAACGACAAGCTTGGAGCGCGTAGACTCCGACATCCATCAACGCTCCGCCGCCCGCCAGCTTCTTGTTCAGTCGCCACTGTTTCGGATCGCCGATCTTGAATCCGAATCCTGCTTCGATCATTTTGATTGCCCCAAGTTCTTTGTTGCGAGCCATCTCAACGCACTTGAGGTGATGCGGTTCGTATTGGCAACGGTATCCGATCGCGAGTTTGCGATTCGCACTGGAGCAGGCTGCGATCATATCGCGGCAATCGGCAGCGGAGTTTGCCATCGGCTTTTCGCATAGAACGTGTTTGCCTGCTTTGGCTGCCCGCACGGTGTACTCCGCATGCATGCTATTGGGCAAAACAACATAGACAATGTCGACAGAATCGTCGGAAGCCAGTTTGTCAAAACTGCTGTAGTTGTAGATATGGTCCTTGGTTATGCCATACTTATCCGACCAGATTTTTTCTTTGTCAGGGGTGCCAGTCACGATGGCTGCAAGCTTGCAGTGTGCTGACTTTAGAAACGAAGGGGCAATTTGGTTGGTGCTTAAGCTTCCCAGGCCAACTAAAGCGACACCAAGCTTTTTGGTTTCGCTGGCATGCGTTGGCGAAGAAAAAAAGCCACCTTGGGCAAGTCCCGCGGCGACGCCAGCTGTTACCGAAGCGTTCAGGAAATCGCGACGATTGAAATTGAGTTTTTTCATTTTTGGTTGCTGTGGTTGGCAGAATTGAGTAGTTTTTGAAGCCGACAAATCGGTGCCGCTTCCGTCAACAGAGCTCCATTCTAGCCGAAAATACCGCCGGCTTACATCCAAAACGCCTTAGGCGGAACCGAGGTCTTGAAGCGGAATTGGGAGACCACAGAGGGCTCGAAAGGGGAGTAAACCTGGGAAATCATTGTTCCGCACCTTGAATTCAGTAGCAACTCAACTAGTCTGGAAAGGTTAGGGGGACATTTCTACAAAGAGGTACATCATGGTTTCCAAACTTATTTTATCGTGCACGGCGATCATCGCACTGACCTTCGTTTCCCAGTCGACGCAAGCTCAGGATCCCTATGCGTTTCAATTTGGCTATACCCAGGGCTATCAGAATAGTTTCCGGAATCGATTGCCAGCCCCACCTTATTTTTCGGTTTACCCGCCGGTGTACTATGGCAAAAGATTCGAACGACCGTACGGCGACAGCCCTTACGCTTCGTTCCCTCAGTTGCGATCTGCACCAAACTACCATCCCGTTCCAAAGGACGCGCCGGTAATGTCCACCTCCACGGTAATGAACCCGCACGCGGAGCCATCGAATATCAAGATTCGTAGCGCACCGGTAGCAGCTGTACCAGCTCGAGTAGAACGCATCGTAGAGATCATCAACCCATTTGCGTCGGACCTCATCGCCACAAAGAAGTAGGTCACTCCTATCCGAACCGGATGCTATTTACGTTCCTCGTCGATTGCCGAACCAATAGATGTGCGAGCGATCGCACAGGCGTAGATCATGATCGCGGCACCACGACGTGAGCCACGAAGATTGCAATTGCAAGTCTTCCGCAGTCGTTCCGCGAGGCATCAGCATTACCCGGTCGCGATCCCAATCTCCCAACTCCTTCAAATACTCGAGCACCTCCTCTGCATCGAGTATCGATCCAACCACGAACTTGAGCTGGTAGTCACCTTGGCTCATCAACCCTCGCACTACATCCGGGCGCACT
>JBBRGW010000441.1:0-3290 GCA_038223525.1 Pirellulales bacterium | reverse complement strand
CTCTCACCAAGCCGCTTCGGATCTATAAATCACTACGGACCCTCGATCACAATGAACTTGATCTCTATTGCTATTCGCAATCTAACCTATCGCAAACTGCCAACCGCTTTGACCATGTTGTCGATGGCTCTCGGAGTCGCGTTGGTTGTGCTCGTGCTGTCGATCTCGGGGGTCATCGAAAAAACCTTCGAGCGAACCGGTAATGTCGGCTACAACTTGATCGTCGGCGCCAAAGGGAGCGACGTTCAATTGACCTTCAATACTGTTTTCTTTTTGAGTCAACCTGTCGAGAATATCAAGTATTCGTACTACATGGAGTTTATGGCAGGCGACGGACGGCAAAAGGAATACGAACGCATCGGCGGGGTGCTAGAGGAACCGGAACGCAGCGGTGCTTACAGCAGTTCCATCCTTGGGGGCTTTGCAATCCCAATGTGTATGGGTGATTACATCGACGTGTTTCGTTGTATTGGAACGACACCCGACTATTTCAACCTGCTCAAGCATGGGGACAATAATGACCTTGAGTACAAATTCGCAAAAGGAAGGAACTTCGTCGATTACTCTCCGGATAACGGTTACTTCGAAGCGGTCGTTGGCTCGCAAGTCGCAGCGGAAATGAAGCTAACACTCGGCAGTGAGATCTTTGCGTCTCACGGTTCGGCGGAGGGCGCGCAACACAATCAAGCCTTTCAGATCGTGGGAATTTTAGAGCCGACCGGAACACCGAACGATCGAGGAGCCTTTATTAATATCGAAGGTTTCTATTTGCTCGAAGGGCACATCGCGCCGGATCGCAACGAAAAGACCGGCAAAGAAGTAAAAGGCTCGGCAGTAGCGCCCGTTCGCGATTCCAAACTTTCCAAAGTGAGACTGCCGATCGATAAACGGGAGGTCACCGCCGTCTTGGTCAAGACCGAAGGAATGAAGGGGATCGGACTACAAAGGCAGGTGAACAAGTCCTCGAGCGCCCAAGCCGTTTCGCCGATCAGTGTCATCAGCGGTCTGCTCGGCATCTTTGTGACTCCGATCAAGTGGGCGCTATTGGCGATTACCAGTTTGGTTTGCGTCGTCAGCGCGATCAGTATTCTGGTTGGGATATACAACAGCATGAACGAACGCAAACGGGACATCGCGGTCATGCGAGCTCTGGGTGCATCGCGAGACCATATCACCGCAATCATCTTGGTGGAATCGGTCCTAATAGCAACCGTGGGTGGCCTCATTGGTTGGATCGTTGGGCATGCGGTTGGTCCGCTGAGCAACACTTGGACAGAGCAATCGACTGGTGTCAGGATCGATTTCTTTAGCATCAATTCGACATTGGAACCTTTTATTGTTCCTGGCTTGGTATTGATCGGTGTTCTCGCAGGGATCCTACCGGCGCTGTCTGCTTACCGAACGTCGGTTGCCAAGTCGCTGTAGGGGGCACTGTTGCTTTAGGAGGCACTGTCGCTTTAGGAGGCACACGCCCCCATCCGTAGAAAGGTTTTTCGCTGCTTGTCCTAAATCAATCTTACGTTGATGCGTTCCATTGCGTCTTGGATGGCTAGCCCTTGCCAGCCATTGTGCGATAACCGCACTAGCCCCATCGCCGACAGATCTCGCAATGCATCGTTTACATCGAAGTCGATTTCGATCCCAATCAATTCATGCAAGATAGTCTCCGCATCTTTGTCGATTTCTTCCGTACTGAGATATTCCAATTTGGAACTGATTAGTACAAAGTATGCCAGGATTGCTTCGCACGACTCTTGCTGTTCCGCTTCCTCGACCAAACGGAGCAGCGCGCCCAAGTTGTTGTCTAAGTTCTGATAGTAGAGGTTCCTCGCAATATTCAATTGGTATCGCCGCTTGGTTGTCGCGTAAGAGAATGCTGATTTAATGCCATAGACAAGCGAAGCAATCACAACTGCGAACAACAGCAAGAACGAGGAAAAAAACTTGATCGCTCCCAACATAGCCAAGAGCCATACGCTTCGAGCAAGTTTCGAGGCGAGCAACAGAACGCCCCAAACGGTCGGCAAGCCGATCTTGCCCGTATCGAACCAGCTCATTTTGACCTGAGTTCCCGGCAGCATCATGTCCACGTCGAGCTTCGGGATATTCTTAAACATCCGAACATGAACACAATCCGGATCGAGGAGCTCGGGCAGATTCTGCAGTTCCTTGGTCCGAAAAACGACTACGAGCCGCTGATAGATAGGTACGTCGACTTCGTGAAGTCGCCAAAATCGAAACGATTCTCGCTTCCAGCGTTTTGCAATGATGTCTCCGCGACCATATACCTCGAGCCGTCGAAACGATGAAAAGCGAATCTTTAGTCGCACTCCCCAGTGACTAGCCACATTCATCGCTTGCTGTATCTCGCTAGGTTTTAACCGCGTGTAGTTTGCATACTCGAGCGAGTCGGCGATCTCGTCAAACAACTTGCGGCACTCCAAGTCTCGTTTCTCAACCCCCCATTTTTTTTCGGCTGTAAGCTGCGCAGGAATTACGTCGGCGTCTGGATCGAATCGATGGTACAACGAAACCAATTGCTCATGGTGGCCGCGATACTGTTGATGGGTAAGAGTCACCAATTGCCGAAATAACTGCTTGATCGCAGCACCGTCCCCTTTCTGTTGGCCGTCCCCATTCTGTTGGCCGTCCCCATTCTGCTCGGAGTGCATCTCAACAAGAAGCGAAATCAATTCCCTCGACTTGAGCGGGATGTAATGCTCGCGTCCCCAGGACTCGATAGGCGTTGGTATTCGACCGACATTCCATTTCTTCCACGGCCAGTAAAATTTAATCATCTCGGTTTTTGTGCTGCTTCTTTCAGCTTGCTCCTCCATCTGCATTGTTGACCCGATACAATTTTATTCGGCAATCTAAACGATAAACCTTTCCTTCGCCCCGAAAAATTCAAAATGCCTCAAACTTTGTGGGCGGTCGCCTGTTGCGTTAGCGGCTTCTGTCGATTGCATAAAGCGATCGCGGGCGGACTGTAGATGGATGAAACACCGCAAAGGCCTTCACGGCGTAAACGTTACGCTGGCCGTAACCCGAGGAGTTTCATTGACAAATACAAAGAACACCAGCCGACAACCTATCCTGCTGACGTTGCCAAGATTATTCAGAACGGAAAGACACCTGCGGGAATGCACCGTCCGATCATGGTCGACGAAGTGCTGGCTTCTTTAGCGTTGAAGCCCGGCGATGTCGTAGTGGATTGTACGTTAGGCTACGGAGGACACGCGTGCGAATTGCTTGCAGCAGTGCTACCGGGCGGTCGATTGCTTGGTATC
>JBBRGW010000440.1:0-3322 GCA_038223525.1 Pirellulales bacterium | reverse complement strand
GTGGATGGTTTTCACTTTGGCCGGTCTGATTGGCTTGGGAACTCTATTTCTTTTCAAATCGTTGCAAGCAAAGGTGGTTGCCCTGGCTTGTTTGACTGGTATCGTGATTGCCGTCGGCGCTTTCGCTCCGACCCTCGCAAGCCAACTGCTCTCCGGTCCGTCCTACTTCGGCGCCCTGCTGGTGCTCGTCCTCTGGGGCTCGCGCGAAGTCGTGAATCAGCTCCCCTCCAAGAATGCGGCAAAGGTCCAAATACCTCATCCTTCCAAAGTACTCGCTCCTCCCGAAGAATCACTTCCAGCAACATTATCTCCATCCAACGATTCACAACGGGGCAACGAAAATGCGTAAGCTCATTGCAACCAAGTTCGCGATCGTTCTTTTGCTGTTCGTTGGTCTAACGCCCCTCCTTGATCCTATGGTAAATGCGCAAAGCAGTAGCCCTACTGACAATCCCTGGTTGCCAACGCGCGAAATCCGAGTCCCTATCAATGATTTGCCGATCCTGATGGGAGGCAAGAACGAGCGGATGTTCATGACCCGTTCTGAATACGACGACCTTCTCAAAAAAGCCAACGTCACTCCGGCGCAATTGTTGGTTATACAGCAAGCAAACTTAGCCCTCACTACACTCCCGACGAATGCAGTCATGCTCGACGCATTGCACCACATCGAGATCCAAACCGGCCGCGCTGTCATCCAGTCCGATCTCACGATTGAAGTCCTCAAGCCAGGACTACAAGCTTTACACCTGCCTTTGCAATACGTTGGTTTACTTGACGCGACCCTCGACGACAAACCTGCAATGCTATCTCCTTCGCTCGTTGCTGGTCAGCCTGGTGCAACGCTTTTCCTTAAAGATCTGGGGCGATATCGACTCCGTCTCAAAATGGTCGCATCTGTCAGCGCCTCCGCTGCAATGCAGTCCATTACCATGGCGCTGCCCCAAGCGATTTCGAACAAGTGGACGATGCAGGTGCCCGGAAACATCGAAATCCTTTCAGGCGCAAAACTGCGTGGGCGACGTGTCGATGCAAACACCAACACGACCCACTTCGAATGGATTCCCTCTAACGTGGATAGCGACAAACGCACCAGTCCCTTCAACATTGTGATGACGTTGAACAACAAGATGCTCCGAGATTCACGGTCGTTGGAAGCAATGAGTTTCCTCCTCACCGAAATATCGCAGTCGCACGAACAGGTAACACAGCGGGTAAGAATCAGCATTCTGAATGGCTCCGAGAACAAATTTCGCATCGCGATCCCAGACGGTTTTGATGCGCATAACGTGACTTCGCCGTTGCTGTCTCGCTGGCAACTATCACGGCCCGTTGTGGGCGATACCTCTTCCCCTAGCGTTCTGGAAATCGAATTGCGAGAAGCCGTCACAGACCAAGTCCTGATCGATATCGTCGCAAGTAAACCCGCGCCCCGGAATTACTCCGAGACCCCCATGGTATGGTCCTGGCCAGCTTGGAAGGTTCTCGATGCAACAAGGCAAACGGCCATCATTGCCATTGAGCTCGAAAGCGGATTGCGAATGGAGTCAGTTGAATTCGGCGATTTGATCCCGATCGATCAAGGTGCAATCGACAAGGCGATTCCTGTCGAGGTGCGAACCCACGAGTCGAATTCGGCTAAGATGCGGTCGGTTATTTCCCTATACTCCCCGGATGCAAATCAAATCGTTTCGGGCGCGATCACAAAACCGAAAGCGATCCCAAAGACTTCCATCAACCTCGTGATGACCGTAAGCGATTCGGGCGCACGAGCGACCGCTCTCGTCGATATGGAAGCTGGCAGCGAGAGCGTTGACAACCTGGAGGTAAGTGTGCCATCGGAGTGGCGTATGCAGAGCGCCAAGTTGGTTGACGGTACCGCGTTGCCATTCGGAATCCTCAACGAAGTGGGCACTCCAACGCGAACACGTGTACGTCTACCTCGCCCATTTGCAGCCTCGACGGCAAACCGAATAGCTTTGGAGTTCGCAGCCGTACCAAAAGGCTGGCTAGGGGATTGGAGCGAAAAGTCGATCGCTTTCCCCAAAGTGGAAATAGCTGGAACGGAACCTGAGCCAGGCGTTCTGTCTGCAATAGTGCAAGGTGACTTTTCGATCGAGGTAACCAAAGCAGAGAACTTGATCGCGCTTTTCGAAAAAGAACGAGTGCTGATGAAGGTCCCAGGGGACGGAAGTGGCCCCTCTTTCTCTGTTCAGAATGCGAATTGGTCGCTTGAACTATTGGCCAAGCGAAAGTCGCCATTGCTAACAGCAGAAGTGTTTTCCTTTTTCAAAATCGAATCCGATGGAATCCAATCAGCCTACGAATTGCATTTGGATGTGAAACATGCAGCCGATGATAGTTTCGCATTCTCGCTGCCAGATTCGACACCGCAAGAAATCACGATTCGCGGATTGAACGGCGTTGTGGTCAAGGAATCGACAAGCCAATCCGACGGAGGAGAGCGAATCTGGTCGGTCAAACTAGCCAATCGGCAATCGGGTATTGTGAAATTGCAAGTTGAGTTCACTAAAAGTCTTGAAACCAGCGTGGACCTAGTGATGAGCGTCCCCTCGGTCAAGAATACGATTTACCAAACTGGGGTAATTGCAATCGAAGGGGATGACGAGTTGGATGTGTCCGTACTAAAGCATCCACGTATTGCGGACGTTGGCGAACTCACCGAATCTGAGTATTTGATCGGTAGTCGCTTGTTAGGAGTTTATGAATACTCAGCGTCTGGCCAAGCGAGCTTCGTTTCTGTTCGAGCGGAGCGGCGCTCGCTTCTTTCCGTTCCATCAACCCTCGTTGAGCTTGCACAAATTCGCACTGCATTGTCTGAAAATGGTGCGAGCTACCATGTTGTCGATCTCCGATTGCGAACGACAGGTGGCTTTCTGCAAGCATCGCTACCATCGGATGCTGTTCTATGGTCCGTTCTCATTGATGGTTCCCCTTCATTGCCTCAGCGCAGCGGTAGACAGCTGCTGATCGAAATGCATTCGACCATGAGTTTGAACAAAACCAACGATCCCAATCTGCGTCTTTTAAGGATCGCTTACCAAACACCCATTCGAAGGATCGCATTAAGAGGAGATATCGACTTCATCGCTCCCACTCTAGCGACTATGGAAACAGCAACCAGTCCGTCGATTGCGATTCCTATTGCGGATATGGATTGGCAAGTTTGGGTACCCGAGGCACTCAATGTCGTTGAGTCCCAAGGAGATCTGACGCTATCTCGAGATCCTTCAGCCGTTGGTTTCCCTTACAACATTCTGGAAATACTAACCTACCCTTTTGCTTCGATTCAGTCCCAACG
>JBBRGW010000439.1:0-3337 GCA_038223525.1 Pirellulales bacterium | reverse complement strand
AAACCACTGGAAGGCTGACATGAAATCCGTGTTGCGATGAAGCTGCTGTTGATAACGTCAACCTATCCCACTCCTCGCATGCCCAGCCAAGGTGTTTTCAACAAACAACTGGTTGCTGCCTTGAATTCATCGCATTCGGTTCGTGTTATCGCGCCCATTCCCTGGACTTCCGTTCGCCCCTGGGCTGCTGAGGAGTCGCAGGCGAACTCGGAATCCACTGACATGAGCGTCGTTCACCCAACGTTCTACTATCCGCCTCAACTGATGCGTTGGACCTATGGGTGGTGGTACTGGAAAAGTATTCAGCAATCCTTTCAAAAAATGACCGTGGACTTTCGCCCCGATGTCATTCTCGGATACTGGGCACATCCTGATAGCGATGCAGCCTTGAGAGCGGCTCGGACTCTGAAGGTACCGACGGTAGTCATGATCGGAGGCTCTGACGTCCGAATCCTTGCGAGGTCGGGCAAACGCAGGATCGCTATCCAAGCCGTTCTTCAGAATGCGAATCGAGTCGTCGCTTTTAGCCAGGATTTGGCAAAGCATGTCTCGGACTTGAGGGTCCCCTCGCATCGCATCGACGTGGTGTACCGAGGTGTTGATAGAAGCCTCTTCAAGCCATGCGATCGCGGCGAAGCCAGACGCAACGTTGACGTCGACTCGAGTTCGCTCATCGTAGTCTGGGTTGGTCGCATGGTAGAAGTCAAAAATCCGGCGATGGCAATCCGAGCTGCAGTCAAATGGCAACAACAATTCGGTGACCAGTTCCGATTGATCATGATCGGCGAGGGACAGCTGAAGCCCGGATTGGAACAGCTTGCCGATCAATTGGGGATTCGAAAGTGTTGTTCGTTTCTTGGCGCGCTGCCCCATGCTCAGATCGCCAATTGGTTTCAAGCGGCAAACCTCACCATCCTTACCAGTCATAGCGAGGGAGTCCCTAACGTGTTGCTCGAGTCGATTGCATGTGGGACCCCCTTTGTGGCGACGGATGTTGGGGGAGTTCGCGAGATTGCGGATCCGCAAGCGGACACACTGATCGCTGCAGACGATGTGTCAGCGCTCCAAGATGCGGTTATCGAGAAGTTAAACGATCGCACTCAGCATGCTAGGCCCGTCTCCACGTATGACGTTCATGATTTAGCCAAACGCATGACCGAGGTTTTCGAAAAACTATGATGGATGCCAAGCAATTCTTCATGGTCTGTTATGCTTTCCCGCCTGTCGGTGGCGCCGGGGTGCAGCGATCGGTTAAGTTCGTGAAGTACATCGGACGACATGGATGGAAGCCAACCGTTCTAAGTGTTTTGAACCCTTCGGTGCCTGTTGTGGATCGCGATCTTTCTCGTGATATCCCTACAGAAATCGATGTGCTGCGAGCACGCACACTGGAACCAAGCTATCGCATCAAGACGAGATTGATTCAATCGCAAACCTCGACTCCATCGACGCCATCGATCTACAAAAGCTGGATTCGCAAGTTGGCAATGCATTGGCTGCAACCCGATGCGCAAGTCCTTTGGAATCGCTTTGCGTACCGTCTGGCATGCAAAAGTTTGAGGCGACGGCAATTCTCAGCCATCTATGTGAGCGGTCCGCCGTTCTCCTCTTTTTTGCTGGGCTGCCAGCTCAAGAATCGTTTCCGATTACCTCTGGTTTTGGACTTTCGGGATGAATGGAGTCTCAGCTCACAATACCTAGAAAATCGAAGCCAGAAGAACAGCGTGATCGAAACGCAAATACGAATGTTCGAGTCAACGCTTCGCCAAGCCGACGCGATCATCGCCACGACAAAAGCCAGCGCTGACGAACTAGCTCGCTGTTGTGCGAGGATTGGCAGCCAGGCATTGGTGCGTTGTATTTACAACGGATACGATCCAGATGATCTTCTTCACTTAAAGCGAAACGCAGAACGTTTCGCGAACTTTCGACTTGTTTATACCGGTACCCTTTGGCGACTTACCGACATTGCCCCGCTGGTAAATGCAGTCCAACAACTCGCAGAGCGATTTCCGCTCGACGCGCAGAAACTTGAACTTCACTTTGTGGGACGACGAACTGCCGAGCAAGAGGCGGTCCTGAGCACGCTTTCGACAACCTCTGTCTTGCTGTATCTGCATGATTATCTTTCTCATCAGCAATCTTTGCAGTTCGCTTTTAACGCGGATGGACTACTGATGACGTTGGCGGATCAACCCGGTGCGGAGCGGGTCGTACCGGGCAAGTTGTTCGAGTACTTGTCGCTAAGACTCCCCATATTGAGCCTTGTCCCGTCAGGAGAGACAGAAAGGTTACTCTCGGAGCATTCGTTGTCGACCAACATCCATCCCTCGGACACCGAAGCCATCGTAACTTGGCTGAGCAACGCCATCAGAGGCAAAGCGAGTGCGAACGATTTTCCTGCGGCCCAAAGCGACTTTCCGAATCTCGACTGGTGCAATAGATCTATACAGGCAGGACAACTGGCGGCCCTTTTGAATGAAGTCGATGTCAGCTAACCATCCTGAAGCACTCACAGTCAGAGCTGAAACGCTAGCAAATCGTCGGAATTGCCATTGCGTCAAGATTGCTATTGCCGATATGCACTTGAGTTGCATCAGGGAATTGACAACGCCATAGAGGAGATACGGGGTGGGCTGGTGGATACAATCGCTTTATTGGATATCGATCGCCGCAGTTGCGCACACTTATATTGGTTATCCCTTATTTATCATTTGGCTTGCTAGTCGACACCCCGCGCGACTTACGTCCCCGTTTCCAACCGACGCGACCGATTGGCCGAAAGTTGCAATTCTCATTTCAGCGTACAATGCCGAGAAATGCATTCTAGCGCGGATTAAGAATTTGATCGAATGTGAGTATCCACCGGGCCGAATGACGATCGTCGTTGCATCCGATGGCAGCACCGACGCTACCGCACTCATTGCAAAGGAATCGGATGTCGCCAATCTAATCGTGATGGATTTCAAAGAGAGGCGGGGTAAGGCAGCTAACTTGGTTCGCGCAATCGATAGACTCGAAGATGAGGTAGATGCTGATGTCCTTGTGTTTTCCGATGCCACTTCTCATTTTTCAATCAAAGCAATTACGAGCCTCGCTCGACATTTTGTTGACAAGACGGTAGGAGTGGTCAGTGGACGGGTTTGCATGTTGACGGACTCCGGCCAAAGTGCAGAGGGACTGTATTGGCGAATGGAATCCAGAGTTCGCCAATCGGAGGCAAATCTCGGCATCATGACTGGGGTCAGTGGCGCGATCTATGCCATTCGAAGATCCATGTTTGTTGAACCAGGCTGCCCGACGATCAATGATGATATGGTGTTTCCCATTCTCGCAA
>JBBRGW010000438.1:0-3356 GCA_038223525.1 Pirellulales bacterium | reverse complement strand
GCAAAAACTTTCGAGGGAGTCGAACGAACGCATGGCAACAGTAGAAATGGGACGCGAGCGTCGCAACAAATCACGTACGACACAAGAAGCCCGCGGCGATCGGGCCGGGCTTAAGATTGAAAGCCGCTTTTGCCCGTCCGGAGTGGCGAGCCCTTTCGATACGGTTCAATGGGAAACCCGAAGCGCTGCAATCAAAGACGAGAGCGGCAAGGTTCTCTTCGAACAAACCAATTGCCAAGTCCCTTCGGGTTGGAGCCAATTGGCAACGAATGTAGTAGTAAGCAAGTACTTTTACGGCGATCCTAGCAACGCCGAGGAGCGGGAGTACTCGGTTCAGCAGTTGATCCATCGCGTCACACGCACCATCACGGATTGGGGTATCGCTGACGGTTACTTCGATTCGCCTGAGGATGGTGAGAATTTCTATCGAGACCTTAGTTGGCTCTGCTTGCATCAACATGGTGCATTCAATTCACCCGTTTGGTTCAATGTTGGACTTTACCAGCAATACAACGTCGTTGGCACAAAATGCAATTGGCGCTACAACGTCGAAGCAGGCCAAGTCGAACAACCAGAGAACCCTTACGAATATCCCCAGGGCTCCGCCTGCTTCATCCAAAGCGTGGATGACAACATGGAAGACATCATGCGGCTCGCAACCAGCGAAGCGATGTTGTTCAAGTTTGGCTCGGGGACCGGAACCGACTTGTCGACCATCCGCAGTAGCCGAGAAAAACTCTCTGGGGGGGGCAAGCCGAGTGGCCCGCTCTCGTTCATGCGTGTCTATGACCAAATCGCAGCGGTGGTCAAGTCGGGTGGTAAGACGCGGCGCGCTGCCAAGATGCAGTCCATCAAAGTCTGGCACCCTGACATCATGGAATTCATCGAATGCAAATGGAAAGAAGAACAGAAAGCGCATGCGCTTATCCGTGAAGGCTACGAAGCCAACTTCAACGGCGAAGCCTACTCGTCCGTCATGTTTCAAAACGCAAACCTGTCGGTCCGTCTGACCGACGAGTTCATGAGCGCCGTTACCGACAATAAGATCTGGAAGACGCGTTGGGTCAGCGACAAAAGCGATATTGATCCGCCGTCGTACCAAGCCAAAGACATTCTCAACCGCATGGCGGAATGCGCATGGAATTGCGGCGACCCTGGCGTTCAATACGATACGACCATCAACAAGTGGCACACCTGTCCAAATAGCGGTCGCATCAATGCCAGCAACCCCTGTTCGGAATACATGTTCTTGGACAACACCGCGTGCAACTTGTCTTCGATCAATCTGATGAAATACCGTGGACCGGATGGAGTCTTCGATGCGGATGGGTTCGTTGCGACTTGCCGATTGTTCCTGATCGCTCAGGAAATCCTCGTGGACCATGCGAGTTATCCAACCGATCGCATCGCTCACAATAGCCATTTGTTCCGACCGTTGGGATTAGGTTATGCCAACATTGGCTCGCTCATCATGACCAGCGGCGCCGCTTATGATTCCGCCGCCGGGCACAGTATGTGCGGCGCGATCACGGCACTGCTTCACGGTGCAGCCAATCTTGCTAGCGCCGAAATCGCTGGTGTCGTCGGTACGTTTACGGAATATCCAGACAACGCTGAGCCTATGTTGCGGGTCATGCAAATGCACCGCAACGCTGTCGAGCAAATCGATCCGAGCGGACCTGGCTATTTGAAAAACGCCGCTCGTGACATTTGGGACCGCGTCCTCGAACTGGGGGCTCGCAACGGATTCCGCAACGCCCAAGCGACAGTATTGGCGCCGACCGGAACGATCAGCTTCATGATGGACTGCGATACGACTGGCATCGAACCCGATATCGCGCTCGTCAAGTACAAGCAATTGGCTGGGGGCGGCATGCTCAAGATTCTGAACCGCTCGGTTTCGCTCGGACTCAGAACGCTCGGCTACACTCCAGACCAAATCGTTGAGATCGAGAAGTTCATCAGCGAAAAGGACACGATCGAAGGTGCACCGCACATCAAAAACGAGCACTTGTGCGTGTTTGACTGTGCATTCAAACCAGCCAACGGCTCACGCAGCATTCGCTGGCAAGCACACGTCGAAATGATGGCCGCTGCACAACCTTTCTTGTCCGGGGCGATCAGCAAGACGGTAAACATGCCAACCGATAGCACCGTGGCCGATATTTCCGAAGCCTATTTTTGGGGCTGGGAATTGGGGCTCAAAGCTATCGCTATTTACCGCGATGGTTCCAAGCAAAGCCAACCGCTGTCGACCAAGAGCGAAGGAAAGAAAGCAGAAGATGCTGCTGCGGCGGCCGTAGAAAAGATCGTCTACAAGCCGCGGCGCGAGCGATTGCCGGATACCCGCAACTCGGTCACGCACAAGTTCAGCATCAGCGGACACGAAGGCTACATCAACGTTGGACTGTATCCAGATGGCCGTCCTGGCGAAGTGTTTATCACCATGGCCAAAGAGGGTAGCACCATCGGCGGCTTGATGGATAGCTTCGGAACAGCGACTTCGATCTCGTTGCAGTACGGTGTTCCTTTGGAAGTTTTGGTCAACAAGTTCAGCAACACGCGATTCGAGCCGATGGGTCACACAACCAACCCAGACATCCGTATCGCCAAGAGCTTGGTGGACTACATTTTCCGCTGGCTCGGTTTGACCTTCCTCGACAGCTATCGCCAAGAACAGAAAGCCAAAGCCGAAATCGTGGCTGCCTCCAAAGTGGATGCGACTGCTCCAGCAAAAGCCGCCAGCAATCTGACCAAGACACCTGTCAATGGAAACGGTGCCGATGTAACAATCGCCAGCAATGGGTACACCAGCGCACGCTTTCTCGGCCTCGACGACTTGGCAGGTCGCGCAGCAGTGCGAGGAGCTTCGAAGTCAGATACGCGTGACGGGCAGTTCGCAGGATTCCAAAGCGATGCGCCGAGTTGCGATAGTTGCGGATCGATCACCGTTCGCAATGGTAATTGCTACCTGTGCCACAACTGCGGTAACAGCCTCGGTTGCAGCTAGTGCCTCAGAGCCTGTGTTTTTATAGTACCAATCACGCTCCGCGTGATTTCCACAGATCAAAAACCCTTGGTTTTTGACGCAGCATCACGCAGAGCGTGATGAGTACTTTTTTCGGAATGAAATCGAGAGAGCCAAGGCGAATAGCCTTGGCTCTCGGCGTAAAAAAGCCACGCACCGATCTAGTCTAAGCAACTGCGCAAAAGTATCTTCGTCTAATTCACGATAGGGGTAGGCAAGCCGCATTGGATTGCGGCTCCCCTCCCTCCGAACCGGACTGGCGGATTTCCCGCATCCGGCTCTCCAGTCGATAGTTAAGCTTGTGGCTTCCTTTTCAAGGATTGACATT
>JBBRGW010000437.1:0-3398 GCA_038223525.1 Pirellulales bacterium | reverse complement strand
CCGCTTTGTCCATACTTCTGAAATTTGAAAGGCGAGCGATAAGCAGCACCGGTCTCGCGCTCCGTTCGTAAATTGTTCGGTACGGCCTGGCCATGGTATTTATCCAACGCAGGCTTGGGATCAAACGTGTCCACCTGCGATGGGCCTCCATTCATGAAAAGATGAATGACCGCCTTTGCCTTCGGTGCAAAGTGAGGTTGCTTGGGAGACATCGGATTGAGACCGTTTAGTGCAGCCGAAGAGGAATCGCCAAACAACCTGCCAGGTTCCTCTGCTAATAGACCAGCCATCGCAATCGACCCAAAACCAACACCGCTTCGCTGCAAAAACTCGCGGCGGCTGGTTGGCATCGCGTTCATCGCATTTACCGAACGAATAATCGAATATGGATCGGGTTGTTTCATCGCGTTATCTATATTCCAGCAAGTTTGTTTTCCGACAAGTAGCTACCGTCAATCCACGAAAGCGAACTCGTTACTTAAAAGCAACACCTGCGCAAACTGCACCCAGGCATCCAACTTGGGCGGTGGCAAAAGCCCCGCCGATGACTTTTCAAACTCTTTGGACGCGTTCCACACGAAATTGGCCTTCACGTCCTGACTCATTGAACTCGTAACGCGAACTCTCGGCTTCCATTGATAACTGTCGTAATCCGGGGAAGCCAAGCAATCCATCACGAAATCAATCGTGTCGCCAACAGCCACATCGACCGTAGCTACCGAAGTCGTAATCTTGTCGCTCTTAGCTGTCCAACTCCCAAGAACACCTGACTTGCTGGAGACGATACGACCCTGGACTCCATCCCCTTGGTCGCTTTCGTGTTTTATTTCGCCTTCGATGGAGATGATTCCCGCAAACGGAGAAACCCATCGCAGAATACTGCATTGAGCAAGATCATTGCCAGGGTGTCCGCCTTCGGCAGTCAGGCTCGTGTAGGCTAGGGCGGGGTCGGGAAACTTTTCCGAGCCTTGCCACGCCTTGCCAGTGAAATGGGGAAGCGGGGTGAAGCGAACAGCGTTGGAATCCGCCGCCATCGAACCATATCCATATCTCCACATAGGAAAGGGTGCTGTCGGTGGAGCGACAACTTCACTCGACGCTTGAGTAGCTGCCAAGAAATCTTTTGCCATACGGAGCTCTAGTTGATCAGGGTCTCGAGCAAGAGTCGATTGATAGAGAGCCTTTAATCGCTCGTCCGTAGAGGCGATCGTTGATGACTTTGCAGCCAGTTGCTCCGCTTGTCCGATCACGAACTTCGCGTTGATAAAGAACAGTGCTTGTTGCGGCACGGTAGTTCGAGCCCGCGTTGCTTGGCTTGCGTCCGGGCTGGGAAGATCAAAGCTGGCCAGTAAGCTAGGGATATCTTCCCGATCGATATAAGCATACAGCCCGCGTCGCGTGGCATCCTCGTGAATCATGACCGATCGGCCTCCGATACGACGATCCAGTTTATCCGTTGCGGTAAGTAGGCGGTCACGCAATGGCTCGAACTCCAATCGGCGACGTGGCATGTGCCAAAGAAGCCTATTTTCTGGATCAATCGATTCGCCTTGACGGTGCACTTCGCTCGATTGTTGCCAAGTGGCCGAAAGCATGATCCGTTTTTGCAATCGTTTAATCGACCAACCATCATTCATGAATTCGCTGGCTAGGTAATCCAACAATTCTGGATGCGACGGCTTGTCACCTCGAACTCCAAAATCGCTGGCCGTCGGCACTAGTCCAACACCGAAATGATGTTGCCAAATGCGATTGACGAGGATGCGCGAGGTAAGCGGATTGTCTTTGTTTGCGATCGCTTGCGCAAGTTCCAATCGACCGCTTCCTTTCGTGAACGGCTTGCCACCGTCAACATGGGATAGCAACTGCAAAAAGCGTCGCGGAACATTTTCGCCGGCATTGCCAGGCTGTCCTCGCTTAAAAATAACTGGATCGTGCAGAGTGGGTTTGTCATTGATCACCATGCCACGTGGTGGTGAGCCATGGTGCGATGCCTCCACCCCCTTGATCTTTCCGAGTTGCTGGTTGTACTCGTTGCGTTCCGCTTGATCTAAAAGCGCTATCATCTGTTCCGCGTTCAGGGTCGTCGGATTGTCGGATGCGAACACAGCGGCACGCAACGCTTCATCGTTGTCGTTTGGGAGCCGGGCTGCATTGGCGTCCTTTTTGTGTAATTCCTTCCATTCGGCGAATATGACTTCTAGTTTCTTTCCGACCGTTTGAGCTACCTCTAAGATCGATTCAGGTTCCGATTTTCGGAGCGATTCGACAAGGCTTGGATTCAAGCTCGAAAGGGTTTCAGGAGTTCCTTGCAGAAGACTGTTGAACTCCTGTTTGAATGTGTCGTTGGGCAAGGACGCAAATCGATTCAAAAAGCCCCAAACCGGATGGCTCTGCGTGGTTGGGCTCCTCATGAACTCTTCCCAGGCGGAAACCGCTCGAGGCCGCAATGGTCCTCGATCGCCAATCTTTTTTAAACTCTTAGGGTTGCTCTCATTCATTTGTTTCGCCAAGTAAACCAAATAGTCCGCAATGCGGGATCGCAGTTCGTCTTCCGTGGAGACTCGCTTTTTGTCGAGCCAATTGTCGACTTCTTTTTGCTTATCGGCAGTGGCTGCTAAAAACTCGGCGTACCCGGGAGTGGCGGCAGGATCACCTAAGAGAGGCAGATCCGTGGGTTCTTGGCAGCTTGCAAAAACTCCGTACAGAGAATAGTAATCCGCAGTGGGAATCGGATCGTATTTGTGATCGTGGCAGCGCGCGCATGCAACGCTGGTACCCAGGAAAGCGCGAGTCACGACATCGATTCGATCGTCGATGATCTCGTGCGGGTTTCCCATAAATTTCCTACCGACGGTGAGAAAGCCTAAAGCAGCTAGCTTCGGACGATTTGCGTCGTTGAGTTCGAGTTGGTCGGCGGCCAACTGTTCGATGATGAACTCATCAAATGGCTTGTCATCGTTGAAAGCGTTGATGACATAATCGCGATACGTATATGCGTAAGGATAGCGAGTGTCGACATTCCCAGCACGATATCCCGTGGTCTCAGCAAATCGAGCCAAGTCGAGCCAGTGCCGTGCCCATCGCTCGCCATAGTGTTTGCTCTCCAGCAATCGATCGACTAGTTTTTCGAAAGCGTCCGGTGCATTGTCTGCCTCAAAGGCTTTGACCTCGTTATAGGTTGGCGGCAATCCAGTCAGGGTGAAGCATGCACGCAGGATGAGATTTCTTCGGTCGGTCGGATTGTTTGGCGCGAGTCCTTTTGCTTCCAAAGCGGATAGAATGAAACGGTCGATCGGTAGTTGGGGCCAAACCGCGTTCTGGACTTCTGGGGGAACCACCTCTTTGATAGGTTGGTAAGCCCAATGCGACTCGCGAATCTGATCGATGCGCTGAGC
>JBBRGW010000436.1:0-3399 GCA_038223525.1 Pirellulales bacterium | reverse complement strand
AGTAAAGGTACATAACGCCGTCGGTTTGGAATTCGGCTGCTCGCGTTGTCGAGACACCTTCGCGGACCCAATTCATGAGACTAGTGGCATCGCTATTGCATCTTGGTTCCGATCTCCAACCCATCGCAGTTGTTTCGAATTCCTTAGTCCAAGGGCCATGGGATGCCAAGAGCAAGCGTTCTTGAGGCAAGAACACGCCTAGGTAAACTGTTTGGACAGAGGGAGCGTCAGGAAAGATCGGCAATTGGATCGCGCGGTGGTCGCCAGCGATTGTGTATCTGAGTTCGACTAGGATGGGTTTGGTGGGGTCATTGCCTGCTAAGGGAATATAGAGTTGATTGGCAACGCCTCGTTCCAAAGATGCACTCTGACCATTGATTAAAAGGGGTTGAGAGTCAAACTCCACATCTTCGGGGAGCGTGAGCGATAGCCTTTGGCTTGCATTGCGCATACGGTAGGTTGCGTGGTAGCCGATACGATTGCTGCGCGTTACAACGGCTCGCACAAAGCCTCTTTCTATGTTGGTTTGTTTGACTTGTTCGAGCGCATAGCGGGTCGCCGCGATATCC
Source organism: Pirellulales bacterium (assembly GCA_038223525.1). GTDB lineage: Bacteria > Planctomycetota > Planctomycetia > Pirellulales > Pirellulaceae > JBKCUI01. The sequence continues at coordinate 2,830 of JBBRGW010000436.1, read as the reverse complement.
ATACTCCAATCCGCCTGGAACTCGAAGGCTTTGGCGATATTGGGGAACGCGGTCCCCGGCATCAGGTCAAAACGTGGATCGATTGGTCGAATCCCGCTGCTGCCTTCTTCCATTTGCAAATCGATTGAGTCCTTTCGGTTCAATACGATTTGGCCCCATGATTGATCTGTATTGCGAGGGATCAAGCGAGGAATTGGCACTTTCACTCGCTTGCCAATCTCCAATCCATCTAACTGTTTTTGCCAGCCGAGTTGAAAGGTTTTTTCTCCCAACCAAGGAGTATCACCGACCAACTCCCATGCGACATAGCCTGCTACCAAGTCGGCAGGTGGCGGGCTGATTATGCTTTCGCGGATTCCTGGGGTAAGAATGCGAATCTCCTTGGAAAGCAATTCTGGGACGTCGAGTCTCAAGGATGCGAGACTGCTGTATTCGACTTTGGTAAAGAACGTGGCGTTGAATTTTAGGGCGCCTAGTTCGACCATGGTTTCGAACATTTGACGGACGCTCACAAAAGGTTTCTTTCGTTCCATGTCCAACGAAACCGATACAGGCTCCATCGCGTGAGCCAGGATAAGAACCTCGGAGAAGGACGCTGTCTTTAAGTTGGAAACCGAGGGCCATTTGGCCCTCAAATCGGCTGCGATTCCGTCTCGCACACCCGTCTTCTCTTTCGGATTGACGCGGAGACTTTCCGGAGCATACACCGAGATCATCCCTTCTAACCATTGGACATAGTCACCGACGGATCGAGGAATAGGGATAGCCAGTGCAGTACTGACGCCAGTGGGTGTGATGAGATTCGGATCGTTGATTTTACGGCGAAGTTGCAGCACTGTTCCAACTTGACCGATTGCTCGTTTGGAGAGACTAACGAGTAGACGGTTCTTGGCCTCGTTGACGCGATAGGTATCGATTGCGGCTGCCTCTCCGTTGTCGACTTTTCTTCCTGCGACTTTTAGCAATTCGAAATCGGCGGGAATGTCGAACTCCAATTGGAAGACACCTGCATTCTCAATCGTATGCGTTGATTTCAGTTCGAGCGTGAGGGTCTGCGGTTCGACGAAAGCTTCGACCCATTGCTCGACGCGAATGGCCGGTTGAACTTTTTCGAGTTGGAGTTCTAGTTCGTAGGAGGCGGCGGTGAATCGATAAGCGAATGTCCAAGTCTCTTTGGAAAGCGGGTCAGGCAACTCGGCTGGGTCCATTTGCATGAGTCCTTTGCGATCCGTGGGCTCGGCTCGTAGCCCTTGCCCAATTCGGATCGCGACGACCCCTTGCTGTCGGCTTGCATCGAGACAACCAAACGGGAGAATGGAAATGGTCGACTGGGTTTTCGAATCGAATGCGTCTTCTAGTTCTACGACCAAGCTCTGCGTTTTTCGGGCTGGCTCGAAAAGTTCGACGATTAACTTCGGCGCATTTTGTTGTTCCGTTTTACCGGGTTCGACGGACCATTTCCGGACATTTGGGTCGAAGACGTTGATAACTTTTTGGTTTGGCGGGAGTAAGATCGCGAGTTGCGGCAATTCGGAGCGGTCGATGGTGTAGACGAGTAGGGAGTTGGTTCGTACGATTCCTTCATCGATGGTAACTCGGTGCTGGATTTGAACGCCTGCCAAAGGAGCCATTCCAGTTGCGCCTTCGGATTTTGGTACCCATCGAATGTGGACGTTGGGAGCAATTCCGACGAAGGCGAGGACTTCTGTACCGGAGGGAGAGGTCGAGTCTTCGGATGTTTTGTTGGTCGGAACGGTGGTAGCCAACATCGGTTCGACTTGTACTTTGACTCCCGTGTCTGGGATCTTAATTAGCCATTTGTTGACCGGCGCTTGAGGCGCCATGATCGAGACGCTATTTTGGCCCGGAGACTTTTCGTAGGCCTTGGCATATTCCATTTCGACTTGGATGCGGCTGGGCTTGGTTTCTTTGTTTTGGAAGAGCAGGGAGTAGCCGATGGTGGGATCATGGATAATGCGAGCCGGTTCTTTGTCGACCGTTGCCGTCAAGATGGCGGCGTCGTTGAGACGTAGCGGGATCTTCTGCCAGCCGGTTTGAAGCAGTTCAACTTGGAGGGTGGCCTTTACGACCATAAGTTCCTTTTCGATGGTGGCGATGTTCTCTGCGGAAACCAGGATGAAGTCGACGGGCGCATTTGCGGTGGTGGACGGGTTCTTTGTCGATCGCGCTTCTTGCCAAAGCTTTTGAAATTGGTCGTACGGGAGGAAAACGCCGCGGCCTTCGCGTTCGAAGACATCTTTGAGTTTGTCGTAGGGGATGTAGATCGTTTGCTCCCCTTTTGCGGTGGCTCCTGATTCAGGCGATTGCTCTGCTTGTCGAGCGAAGGCCGCATTTGCCATCCAGAAGATTGCCGCCAGCAATGCGATGGATTTCCCCAATCGCTTGAAACGATTGAGCGGCATGTCCGTCGAGCGACCCCTAAATCTCGCGACGGAAATGGACTTTTGGGGAGCAAAACAAGCAGACGAGATCATGAGAAGTATCCAGAATTCGGAGTTTGGGTCTCGAAGAATAGGATGCGTTGCCAATTCACGGTACACTTTGCAGACGTCGGTTGTCGCAAATCGGTTTCACAATCTGATGGTACAACGCTCGATAAGCAAACGCAAAGCTTGGCCAGGGCAAGTTACAAATCTGAGAAGATCCCGTTTGGGCGATTGCAATTTTGCCAATTGTGTCATTGCTGCTAAACTTCCTGCATCTGATTCGGCTTTCTTCATGGCCGGTAACTTCGTTTGAAAGCAACAAATGGCGTTTTGGAGTAAAAAGAAACCTGCTGCGGTTAGCGAAAGCAAGCAACACGAACCGG
>JBBRGW010000435.1:0-3399 GCA_038223525.1 Pirellulales bacterium | reverse complement strand
GGAGTTTCTATTGCCCGCCGTAAAGTTGGCAGTTGCTAAGCATCATCGAGTGGCTTTTGTCTGCCCAACCACGACTTTTCAGCGTCCATCTAAATCCGTCGTATCCCAATTCGCAGGCAATTGGACAGCTAGCGATCTACTGCTCATTGCAGAGCAATCGAGGCTGCAGGTTCAGGCGGAACAACTGCAACGTGAACTGAATCGCTGTGGGGCATCCTTGTCACTTTCCGGTGGGAAGAGCGCGATTCGCTTGATCATGTCGGAGCTGGATTCGGTCAAGTCAGGGCGAAGCAGGTCGCAGGGGGCTTTGCGATGAGCGCCGAATCGGAACCTAACATTGTGCAGATGAAGGCGATTCGTATTGTCAGTTCCATACTGCAACTTGTGATGGTCGCTGTATGTCTGGAGATGCTGATCGGGATCTCGGACGGAATCGGAATGCCGCTCCGACTATTTTTGTTTTCGGTTGTGATGATGGGGGTGGTGGTTCGGCTCGGTTGGCTTTCGCTGATCGCGATTCAATTTAGTCTCTTGCTTCAAGAGCCTCGTCGCGGTCAACTTGCTCAATCACCATCGGGCTTTTTCTGGGCCACGATTGCTATGCTGACGATCATCGCGGCGATGAAGCTGCCGCAATCGCATCGAGCGATTACCGATTACTTCCTAAGGTTCGCAGGGTTGAGAGCCGAGCCAACCGATACTAAACAGGCCATTCCGTCTGCGATGAAGAGCTTGGTAATCCAGGTAGGTCTAGTGTTGGCGGTTGTGATTTTGGCCATCGTCGTGCAAGTAAATATACCGATCGGGCGACAATCCGCACGTTGGCTGCAGTCATCTCTGTCCACTGGTCAAGCATTTTGGCCGGGGACATTTTGGCTGGTACTGATCGTTGCGTTATTTGTCCTAGCTCGCGAAATCGCTTGGCGTAAGATAGACGCTCCGCAAGCGAGACTTTACGTTCGTTCCGTGCAACTCATAGCGTACTTCCGTGACTTGGTTCGATTCGAAAGGGAACGGACAAAGCGGGGACGCATTGAGCGGGAAACGTTGGATGAAAATGCAAAGCCGCCCAAGATGCGAGGCCCTGCAAACGGATTCAAAACATTGATTCGAAATAGGCAAGACAAGACCGATCCGAAGGGGACTGCATGATGTTTTTTTTACTACGTGAAATTGCCGGCTGGCTACTGATTCTCGTATCGCTTTACATGCTTCGGATCGGCCTATTGTTCCTGAACGATATCAATAACCCTCGCATCATCGAGTCAGGGGTGGTGATGCTCGCTGCGGTGGGAGTGATGCGTTGCGGAATACTGCTAGTCCGCGTTTCCACTGCAGCGAGGATGTGCCGAGAAGAGTTTAGGGTAAAGTAAACAGATGATTTCCTTATCCGCTGGATCGCTCACGGTTCGTTATACGAAACTGCGAGATCGATTGTCCCACACGATCGGCATCGTTCAAGGTGATGTCTTTTGGCCGTTGCTGGAATCTGTCGAAGGGACCGAGCAAGAGCCCTGGCCTCCTAGCCCCCCTATGCAGCAAATGGTCGAAGAGTCGTTTGCGCCCGGAGCAAGCCCAGTGCTGTTGGGGGTGGGGTTATCAGGTAATGGCCACTGGTCGACTGCGATCGAGACCCAGCGTGAGCAGCTATTGAAGTTTGATATCGCTTGCAAAAACTCTAAAAGCGCCAGCAGCTTTGGATCGGAGTATCGCGTGATGGCTCAAGCCGAACAGGACAAGCCAAGTGGTACGATTGCAATGCAACTGGAAACAACTCTGGGCGCGGTGAAAATTGAACTAGGTGCCTCCATGGGCCAAATTTATTTTTGCGGAGAGAAGCAAACTATCCGAATTTCGCCGCATTCGGATCCTGAGTCGCTGAGGACGCATCGTTGGTGCTACGAAGTGTTTGTCCCGTAGGATCGTTACCCCTTTAAGCTAGTGCTTCGTCCAGATTAAAAACGTGGGTTGGCAAACTTAGTTGCACTACGCTCCGCGTCGTGATTCCTACGACGCGGAGCATCGTGCAACTATGCTTTGCAAAAGCAAAAGTCCGTGGGACTAGTTGATTTCAGCGTAGTGTATATTGTGATTGGGGTGCAATCTCTTCTCGACAAATGGTAAAGCCATGAATACCAGTGCTTCCTTTGGATCCGAACCGAACGCGGATGCCGGTTCTTTGATTGGTCGAAGACTTCTAAAGAATCAAATCCTAATGGTCCGGGGGCTTCGCGCTCGCCTGAATCGTTTGCGCACTTCCCGAACCGCGGATGGCGCGACGATGGAAGTCGAACGTCGACGGGCCATCGGTGCGTATGAACAGATGAAACGCGCGACGGAGTTAGACCAAGCTTCGCAGTGGCGGTCTGCGATGACCGAGTGGGATGACTCTCTCAGCAATCAGTTTGCTGTGGCCGAACGCGAAACGCTCCTGAGCATCAACCATGAACGGCAACAAACGAAGAAACTCAAATCGGAGTATGTCCAAAGCAAAACCGAGCAGAAGAATAGATTCGACCATTCAACATTGGAACTAAAGAAGAAGAAAGACGAAGCATGCTTAGGCCGTAAGTCTGCACGGGATAGCATCAAGGTCAAGCTTGACAAACAGCTGGCATCGATCGAGCAATTGATGCACGAATGTCGCGAGTGGATTGGAATTCGAACAGGCGACACGGCGCTGCAAAGCTTGATCGGAACGAGTACCCCTGAGTTTACTTCCGAGACACAGGCCATCGCCGATTTGGCCCAGCTAGGAAAACGCTTCGAAGAAATTAAGAAATCGCTGTCGGTGAGCATTGCGAGAATGCAAAACCACCCGACTTGTAGAATGATTAGTTCGTATTGGTTCTTGGGGATTGGCACGATCCTAGGTGGTGTTGCGGCAGCGATTGCGTGGGCATTCAGTACGGTTCCCCTGATTATCGGACTCGCTGGCGTCTTCGGAGCGATTTTGTTCACAGCCATCATTCATTTTGCCGTGTCACCGATGGTCGCGAGAACGATTCGCCGCTTGTTTCCCCATGTTGTGGATCAGGAGCACAACACCTACTTAGTGATCGCGCAGGGCAAGCGAATAGCGGATTATCTTTGCCTGCAAGAAATCATTAGGATTGAAAAGCAGCACGCGACCAATCAGGACCAGTTGGAGATGGAACACCGCGACAAACGTACAGCGATGTTAAACGAGTTTAACTCTAAACGGAATGAACTGAGGCAGACCTGCATAGAACGAAGAAAGAGTGTCGCCACTTCCCGATGTGAAAAACACAAACGTATCGACGCAGACCTTAAACCAAAACTCGAGGGGCTTGAAAGGCAACATGCGTCGACGCTCTCAGAAGCGGAGCAGAGTCAACTTGCCTTGCTGACCCAGATTCAATTGCACTTTGAAAGCTC
>JBBRGW010000434.1:0-3413 GCA_038223525.1 Pirellulales bacterium | reverse complement strand
ACTTTATCAGCGAAGCCCTCGATCAAACGCGAGGATGGTTCTATAGCCAACTCGCCATCAGCACGATGCTCTTCGACAAAAAAGAGGTCTCCTACCCACATCCATTCAAGAACTGTATTGTTCTGGGATTAATGATGGCCGAATGGTACGAGAGCAAGGATGGCAAACAACGTTTCCTTACCGAAGAAGAAGCTCGCGAAGCTCTTGGTAGTGAGTTTGTCGTCAAGAATGGAAAGATGTCGAAGTCGCTTCGGAACTACCGCAGCCCGCAAGAGATCTTCGATAAATATTGGGCTGACGCTTTGCGATGGTACTTGTTCGCGAATCAACCCCCATGGAACTCGATCCTCTATAGCGAACGCGCGATCAAAGATAGCATCCCGGAGTTTATCTTGCGCCTTTGGAACGTCTTTAGCTTCTTCACGATCTACGCGGAAATCGATGGATTCAGCGGGCCTTCCGACATAAAAGGGCCTTTGGATCAATTGGATTCCTCAGACTTCGCCCAATCACCCACCTACCGCCCAATCGAGGAACGCAGTGAGCTCGATCGTTGGATGATGAGCGAATTAGCAGCTGCTTGCAAAGATGTCGTCGAGCGGATGGACAAATACGATAGCTACGGCGCTTGCCAAACGCTGAACGCATTGGTTGACGCATTGAGCAATTGGTACGTACGACGCAGCCGATCTCGCTACTGGGCTGCCGACAAACAAGCGCCTGAAAAACTGGACGCTTATTGGACGCTCTACGAAAGCCTCGTCGTCATCGCGAAATTGATTGCACCGTTTACTCCGTTTGTTGCAGAAGTTCTATGGCGTCATCTCAAAGGAAAACTGCCAGGGGTTCGCGAAAGCGTTCATCTTTGCGACTTTCCAGACGGCGGATTTGCCAAAACAGATCCCGTCCTTAACGAGCGCATGAATCTGCTTCGCGAGATCGCTTCGCTCGGTCGATCGGCCCGCATGGACGCGAAATTGAAAGTACGACAAACGCTTAGTCGCGTCGAAGTGACATTGGCCGACGAGTCGCATATCGCTTGGCTCATGAAGCATGACGATATCGTCCGAGCAGAGATCAATGTGAAAGAGATTCACTACGCGAGCGGGGCTAGTCCGTTTGTCGAGTACTCCGTGCAGCCTAACTTCCGCAAGCTAGGACCACGCGTTGGACCGCTCCTACCCAAACTAAAACAAGCACTCGCGACCGCTTCGGGTGCCCAGTTGCTGGAGCAAATGACCCTTCACGGAAAAATCACCCTCTCCATCGATGGCAAAAGTATCGAACTGGACAGCGAGGATATTCAAGTCCGGATGAACGCCAAAGCGGGCTGGGCCGCTTCGCAGGGGAAAAACTGCGTGGTAGCTCTCAACACGGAACTTACCGACGATTTGATCCGCGAGGGGATCGCAAACGATGCGATCCGGTTAATTCAAGACATGCGAAAGAAACGCCAATGCGATTTCGCTGACCGCATCGAAGTAGTCCTGCAAAGCCCAGAGAGTCTGATTCAAGACGCGATACTGGAACACCGTGAACATATCTGCTCCGAGACGCTTGCTGTTCGACTCACTATGGACACTTCCTCCGCAGGGGTTGAGCTCGAACAAGCCGAGCTGGCGGACTTTTCCGTTCAACTCGGCCTTAAAGTAGTCAGCGCTTAGAGCAGAACAGTTGTCCCAACGGATTGCTTCTTGAATCTTGTTCGTAAACCATTTCATTTCATTCCACGCACCAACCTAACTTGCTATGTCAAAATTCCGTACCGAAGTCGATTCGATGGGCGAAGTGCAAGTGCCCGTTAACGCTTATTACAGCTCCCAAACACAGCGGGCTGTCGAAAATTTCCCTATCTCCGGCTGGCAACTGCCAACCGCACTGATCCGCGGTATGGGACGCGTCAAACTGGCATGTGCGATCGCCAATAATGACTTGGGCAAGCTCACAGACTCCGGCAAGAATACTCTCAGCAAAGAACAAGTGCAGACGATGATCGCCGCTTGCCAAGAAGTCATCGACGGCAAGATGGATGGCGAATTTCCAATCGATGTTTTTCAAACAGGCTCTGGCACTTCGAGCAACATGAATATCAATGAAGTGATTTCGAATCGAGCCATCGAACTCATGGGAGGCGATCGCTTTTCAAAGACAAAGCCGATCCATCCCAACGATCACGTCAACATGGGACAAAGTACTAACGATACGTTCCCTACGGCCATCCACGTTGCAACGGCCTGTGAGATCCACAGTCGCTTGATCCCACAATTGCAACGACTCCACACCATCATGCGAAACAAAGCTCAGCAGTGGGACAAGGTGATTAAAATTGGACGAACCCACTTGATGGACGCGACACCATTGCGACTGGGTCAGGAGTTTGGCGGTTTCGCGAGGCAAATTGAACTCTCGATCGAACGCGCAAAAGTCGCGATTAAGGCTGTTTTGGAGTTACCAGTTGGTGGAACTGCTGTTGGAAGTGGAATCAATACACATCCCGAATTTGGTGGCCGCGTTTCAAAGAATTTGGCCGAACAGACAGGGATTCCATTTATCGAGGCGGTTGATCACTTCGAAGCCAACGCGCAACGCGACGGCTTGGTCGAATCCCATGGGCAGATCAAGGCGATTGCGATGACTTTGTTCAACGTCGCGAATAACATTCGTTGGCTGGGTTCCGGACCGCGTTGCGGATTCTATGAAGTTATCTTGCCGGACCGCCAACCAGGTTCGTCGATTATGCCAGGCAAAGTGAATCCCGTAATGTGCGAAAGCATGATGCAATTGACGGCTCGCGTGATGGGCAACGATACGACGATGACGTTTTGCGGTGCATCGGGTGGCAATTTCCAACTGAACATTATGATGCCTGTCATGGGTGACGCTATGCTGGAAAGCGTTGCGCTCCTGTCCAACGGAGTGAGCGCCTTCATCGAGTTCTGCATGGACGGCTTAGAGGCGAACACAGATGCTTGCGAAGCGGCGGTGGAACAAAGCCTATCGATGGTAACCAGTCTCAACCCATTTATCGGCTACGAAAAAGCGGCGAAGTTGACCAAAGAAGCCTTTGCATCAGGTAAGACGATTCGCGAACTATGTGTCGAACAAAAAATCCTGCCAAAGGAAACACTCGACGCGGCCCTCGACCCATTCACCATGACCGAGCCACAAGCATAGCGGTTTGTACAGTCGGGTCGCGGCTTACGGATCAGGACACGGAGCGCACACTCTAGACGCAACTTCGATGAATGAGCTCGATTACGATTGAGATTGCATTGGATTTTCTTCCGATTTTCTTCCGACTGCATTGCACTGGACTGGATTGCGATTGCACTGGATTGCGATTGCACTGGATTGGATTGGATTGGATTGGATTGGATTGGATTGGATTGCATTGGATTGGATTGCATTGGATT
>JBBRGW010000433.1:0-3423 GCA_038223525.1 Pirellulales bacterium | reverse complement strand
ACGATCGCGCAATCGTCGGGAAACGTATGAAAAGCCTGGATGAGCAATTGGCGTTCGCGTTCCTCGACGTGCACAAAGCTCACAGCACCAAATGCGATTCGTCCGCTAGAATCAAAGGAATGCACCAATTCATTTTCGCATTGGCTGGACTGCAATTGGTTGTGCAACATCCAGAACATGTCTGTCGAAACGTGTTCGAGTTCAAACTGTGTGTGATAGGTTACGCCCTGCTTACGATCGACTTGTTCAACGTTCTTTCCTTTGAGGTTTGAGCCGACAAGCCGTCTTTTTTGCGGCAAGAGCTGTTTGGCCGAGCAAACCACTTCGGTCATTACGACCGAACGGGAGTTGAACGTGACGATATGTCCATCGCTTGTTATGTCGATCTTCGCGGAGTACTTGCTGCGATCGATGGATCGACTGCGGTAGATACTAAAGAGTTCGGGGTGTAGGGATCTCCCAAAAACGTAGAAAGCATGCTCGGCAACTGTCGGTCGGATCGAAAGCACGAGGTAAACCTTGCGTTGTAAGAACGGGACGAATTGAGAGGAAGAGGGGGCGGGATTATAGACCGTGGATTATGTCCTAACCAAGATCAACTTGGCAACAATTTCCTATTTCGTTTTTTTATGGCAATACACAAGGTAGTGGTGTTGACAAACAATGCGGTGTTCTGATGGAAGTGCTGGGGTGGATCTCGACATTTGAAATTAAGGGTTGCAAGTGAGCGGCAGGGCGCTATCGGACGCCGGTTCCTGGAATCACCGGCCGGTAGCGATTCGTGGATTGCAAATTGATCAATGCAAATTGCAAAGCATTGCCGCACGATCTGTTATCATGGGCGTTCGAGACAGCACGAATCGAGATTCCTCCAACTACGAAGACTGTGATCTATGCATGTGGTGATGGCTGCGGCGGAAGCAATTCCGTTTGCAAAGACGGGCGGACTTGCAGATGTTTGCGGCACACTCCCTCTCAAATTGGCTGAGCAAGGGCATCATTGCAGCCTTTTTATTCCAGCATACAAGCGGGCAATTGCTTGCGGTCTGCCCTTAATCGATACGCACGTCACCTTTGTCGTCGATATGGCTGGACGTTCGATGGCTGCGAGAATTTTGAAGACTTCGATTGGCAATGGCGATGCCAAGGGCAAGGTGGATGTCTATCTGGTTGACCAGCCCCTCTACTTTGATCGCGACCAATTGTACGGAGACGATCGTGGCGATTTCCGAGACAATTGCGAGAGGTTCTGTTTCTTTTCTCGATGCGTTGTCGAAGCGATTGAGAGGTTACGACTCCCAGTTGACATTATTCATTGCCATGACTGGCAGGCTGGGTTGATTCCCGCGTATCACAAATCCAACTACCGTGATTTGCAATGGTATCGAAACGCCGCCTCGGTGATGACCATTCATAACTTGGCCTACCAAGGACGTTATTGGCAACACGACATGGGACTGACTGCGATGGACTGGCAGTACTTTAACTGGCAACAAATGGAATTCTTCGGCGACCTCAATCTGCTGAAAACCGGGATCACCTTTGCCGACTTCGTGACGACGGTGAGTCCGTCGTATGCGATGGAGATTCAGACGCCTGCACACGGTTGCGGTTTGGATGGTTCCCTGCGCGTGCGAGGCAACCGAATTGCCGGCATCGTAAACGGGGTCGACTATCAAGTATGGGATCCCAGTTGCGATCTTCATCTCGTGAAGAATTACAACCAAGAGGATTGGAGAACCGGCAAGGCATTGTGCAAACAAGATCTACAACGACTTGTCGGACTTCCTGAACGCCCTGAAACACCGGTGATAGGACTTATTGGCCGATTGGCGGAGCAGAAAGGGTGGGATTTGGTCAAGCCACTGATCGAACAATCCGTTGAAACGATGGATGTTCAGTGGGTCATTCTCGGCAATGGAGAGCCGCGATTTGCAAATGCCCTTTCGGACTTGGCGCAGCGTCGACCGGACCGAGTTGCAGTTAAGCTTGAATTTTCAGATCCGCTTGCCCATAAAATCGAAGCTGGCAGCGACATGTTTTTGATGCCGAGCCGCTACGAACCTTGCGGATTGAATCAACTCTACAGCTTGCGATATGGGACCGTGCCGATTGTTCACGCAACTGGGGGGCTAATCGATACAGTGAGCAATCTCAACCAAATCAGCTTGGAACGGGGGACGGCAACGGGTTTCTCCTTTTACAATTATGACCTCGATTCACTCAAGGAATGTGTGCGACGTGCCATCGATACTTATTCGCGTGAGCCGCAGATATGGGCTACACTAGTGAGCACTGGTATGGCACAAGATTGGTCGTGGACCAACAGTGCAATCGCCTATGAATCCGCCTACCGCCGCGCCCGCGAGTTGGCAGCAATAGAGGGTAGACTCTAGGGAGCCGGCATCGCTATGAATGAAACGCGTTACGATTGGTTGTCGGACCGATGGGTTATCTTTGCCCCGCATCGTGAAGAGCGGCCCGACCAGTATCGCCAACTCGATGCGATTTCGGCGAACGAACTCATCGAATGCCCGTTTTGCTCTGGCCGCGAACACGAAACGCCAACGCCAACCCTCGTCCTGCCTGAAAATGATTTCGACGAAACATCTACCAGTCGACGTAGCGAATCGAACAGGACCAATCGTCTCCCGTGGCAAGTGCGAGTGGTCCCGAATAAATTTCCTGCGGTTCCTAAACGCGAACCGTTCTCGGACGAGCGAGTCGCAACTCATTTCTACTCTAGTCCCGAAAACGCGAATTCCACCAGCGTTTTCTCCTCCGGCGACGAGCCTGAATCGCTGTTTGAAGCCTCCCGTGCTCGGCAATTGCAAACCGCATCCGCTCAGCATCTCTTTCAACGCAATACTCCTCGCGGCGCCCATGAAGTCATCATCGAGTCACCGATACACGTCGATAGTATCGCGTCTTTACCAGTGGATCATATTGCTTTGATCTTCGAGGCGTACCGACGCCGCTTGACCCATTGGCGCGCCCAACGCGATCTCAAGTATGCCGTCATTTTCAAGAACTACGGCGCCGATGCCGGTGCATCTCTGTTTCATTCGCATAGCCAATTGATCAGCTTGGACTTTGTTCCTCGCGATATTGAAAAGGTTGATCAGCGTTTGGCTCTTCATCATGAGCAATATGGTTGTTGCTATGTTTGCCAACTCATGCACGAAGAAGAGGAAAGACGAGAACGAATTCTGTTTGGCTCAGAGCACTTCGTCGCACTTTGCCCATTCGCCTCGCGGTTTCCTTACAGTTTCTCCATCATTCCGAGAACCCATCGCAGCAGGTATGAAGAGATCAGTGCAACAGAACTTTTGGATCTCGCAATGGTTGCAAAGAAGACCCTGAGCGCCTTGGAGGCGGCGAAGCCGTTGGCGGCATATAACTTCGTATTGCAAACCAGCCCAT
>JBBRGW010000432.1:0-3447 GCA_038223525.1 Pirellulales bacterium | reverse complement strand
AGTACGATTTCGTCGGGCTGAGAAAGAGTTTACGTTCGCAACGTATCGTTTCAATAAACAGGAAGCGAGAGCAGCGCGAACGCACTGCATGAAGATTTTGACCGATTACGGCGATACGCCGTTCGCTGAGAAGGCAACTGCCATGATGGAAAAAACAGGCGGAATGCCTGCCGAACCCATCCAACAAATGAGCTGGCTGGCCGATCTCTTCTCGAGTCGCGACCGGATAACACCCTTGGTTAAGCCGACGCCAAACTCCGAAGAAGTCGACAAAGAGACGCAAACCGCTTTCGAAAGAACGGCAAAGAAAAATTCGTCGGCACCTTACAGCGATGGCGGAACAATCCAAAGATGATGGCTCGATCGCTGATCATGGCCATCGCTTGGGTGTGTTTGGTCGGTTGTGCTGGTTACAAAATTGGGACCCGAACGCTCTATCGGACCGATGTTCGTACGATTCACGTTCCCATCATTCGGAGCGAATCGTTTCGTCCTGAGTTAGGTGTGATGCTCACCGAGTGTTTGCAGAAAGAAATCGAGCGCCGAACTCCATTCAAGTTGTCCAATGCAGAGACGGCTGATTCGATCATGGCTTGCACGCTAACATCGGATGCCAAGCGAGTCGTGAGTGAAACCAATTTGGATGAGCCTAGGCTGCTCCAATCGATTTTGACAGTGGAAGTCAAATGGACGGATCGACGCGGGATGCCCCTCATTGAAACCAGATTCCTGCCCCCGGGCGAGTCGACGTTTTACTTTGCCGAGAATGTCGATTTCGTACCCGAAGCGGGCCAGTCCATCTCGACTGCCAACCAGCGTGCCGTAGAACGCTTGGCCAATCATATCGTCGACCAAATGGAAGCAAGGTGGTAGAAGGAGCGTAGAGGGACGGTGGCGCGGGACACCGCCGACAAAAGTCATTTTCCGGCCGTAGCTTGGGAACATCTGTCTCGAGCTCAAAGGAATTTGCAAAGATTTTAGGGATGTTCGGGACAATGGTCACATACTACATCGAAACAAGGATCAGGGCGTGCCATTCAGGTCGAGCCACCCCCCGGATTTCGTGGGTCCGAAAGCTGGACATCCCCCCTTGAAATTGGAATTTATTGCTACAATTTCGCCACGCCCGACAAAGGTCGTTTTCCGTCCGTAGCTTGGGACCATTTGTTGCGAGCTTGTAGGAATTTGCAGAGATTTTAGGGATGTTCGGTACGACGGTCCCAACCTACCTGCACTTTTGTCGGCTGTGTCAATTTCCCCCGGTCAGGGCGGGGCGGAAACCTCCAAAACACGACTGGTACTCAAATAACAATGTGCGAACAAGGAACTTTTTGCCAAATAGGGCATCCGATTGTGAGTAATCCACCCGCCCCGAAGTAGGAAATCATGGACTTCCCAATAAGCAGAATTGACGAATTGCTCAGCGGCATGCTAGATGGCATGCTTTCTGAGGCGGAATACGTCGAATTAGATCGTGAGATGGCAAAAAACCCATCCCTCGAGGTGCGATTGGACGAGCTGACTGCGATTCGAAGATCTTTGATGAGCGGCCGCTCCACAAAAAACTTAAGTCCGGATTTTGCCCGTTCCGTCACGATCGCGGCAATGAAACGTGCAGATGAATTGGCGGCTCGGGCGTCGAAAAGGGACGCTTCTGAGGAATCGGGCATTCCATTAGAAGAAACTTTTGGACCCAAGTTGTCGGTTCCGACCGCGGATGCGGGGCGTTTGCGGGTTTGGCTCTCCGCGAGTGCATTGTCGATTTGTGCGCTGGTGTTAGTGTTCCTTTTTGCTTCGCCAACGCCAGAACGCCAAGGGATCGTTTTTGTTCCTGACTTGAATGAACCTTCGCTTGAACAACCAGCCACGAAAGTTCCAGACATCATTCCGGATCCTGCAAAAGATGTGTTTGCACAGTCTGGCAGTGATTTGCCAGTCCAAAAAGACGTGAAAGTTCCTGCCGTTTCTGGGGCCAAAGTTGCGGATATTGCACCGAGCGTTAAGGCTAACAGGACCGCAGAATTTGGTACAACAGAAAAAACGCTCAAGGATCCGAACAGTACAGAAGCCATCGCAGGCCAACCGCGCTTGTTGCGCAGTCCAACGCAGGTTCTAGTCGATAATCCAACGGAGAGTCCAACGGAGAAACCAGCCGCGACTAAAAAGTTGTTTTTGTTGGCGATTATGGATATTTCTCTCGATCCACAAGCAGTTGAGAATCGCGTCTTGGAACGCATCTTGGAGAAGTACGGTATCGTCTACACCGATGATTTGGTTTTGAATGATATGCAGGTCGAAACCCTCTCAAACTCGCGATGGGTTGGGAATCCAGCAAATTCGAAAACGACCGAGGAAGTCGAACGTATGGGCGTGCTCTTTCTACGCTCAACGGCAAACAAGTTAGGATCCGCGGTCGCAGAAATAGTTCAAAACTTGGCCGACTTCCCCGAATGTACGATGAGCATGGTGGATGGGGGCGAGTCAGCAAAATTGCTCGTAGATCAACTCAGTGAGATTCAAGTGGCTGAGAGCCCGAACGGTTTCGCGGGCCGATTGCAAATCCCATCAGCTCGAGGGAACCCTGCCCCTTTCATCGCTTCTTCGTCGCTTGCCAATCCAATGAGCAAGTCGGTTCGAAAGGATTACAAAGGCCCTGTGGCGTACATGTTGCCGGACCATGAGGTCATGTCGAATTATCTGATTCTGCTGCGTCCAGCCAAGAAATAGGAATGGATGTGGCCGGCTGAGTCTGCCGTGTAACACTGGTTGCCACACCCGTCTTGACAAATCGCCTCGAATTGTTCACTCTGACGTTGTTTGGGCGTTAGAATAGAGATGCCTTCCTACCAATCCCCGTGTCAATGCACTTGCTCCGGCGCGGTCCCACCTCCCTTAACCATTCGGCGTCCATGATGTTGTCGATCTTTGGTCAGCACGGGTCCTCGCAAAGTTATTGCGATCGCGAATCACGACGATCGTTCTTGAAGATTGGCGGGATGAGTTTTGGCGCGACCGCCATCGGTCTCCCCGATTTACTCCGCGCTGAGTCGAATCAAAAAAAGAGTAATCCAAACAAAGCTCTCATCCAAATATTCCTCGGTGGCGGGCCTCCGCACCAGGACATGTGGGACATCAAATCGGATGCGCCGTCGGAGATTCGGGGTGAATTCCGAGCGATCCCGACCAATGTACCTGGCATTCAGATTTGCGAAGTCTTTCCAAAGCTCGCTAGGCTCATGGACAAAGCTGCCATCATCCGTTCGGTGGTTGGTTGCAAGGACAGGCATGAATCTTACCAATGCTTGAGCGGTTGGATTCCGGATGATCTCAAAGCTCTTGGTGGACGCCCTTCAGTGGGCGCTGCGATCGCAAAACTAAAAGGGGCCGTCGATCCAGCTGTCCCTCCCTTTGTGGGACTGGCGGAACGATCGAGCCACGTTCACTGGT
>JBBRGW010000431.1:0-3484 GCA_038223525.1 Pirellulales bacterium | reverse complement strand
CTTTAGAACGAAGCGGATTTTCGATGTTTGCGCGAGCCATACCCCAGTAAAGGATGGCGCAATCGGGGTCGAAAGCAGCTGCCTGGCGAAACGACCGTTCTGCCTCGAAGTACCAAAAACCGTGCAATTGCGAGATACCTTGGTCAAAGAACCGCTGCGCCATTGGGTTTTTTGTTGATATTTCCCAATGAACGTTCCCCATCCCGTTCATCAAATAAGCGGCTTGCCGGGGCCCCTCGTTGAAAGCATCTGCATGCGTCGAATGGCCAGGCTGTGCTTGTCGCGAATCGGGAGGTACGTCATCAGCCCAAACACGGGGGCATGAAACGAAATAGGCTAATACAAAAAAATGGAATACTCGTGAGGCAGGCATAACATTCGCATTGAAGTACGAGGTTGGATGGGTTCCACTATTGTAACTAGCGCTAACGATCGCAAGTAACCTTCGATGGTCTTATTCAACAACGATTGCAAAAAAAAGGGACGCTGCGTGACCTCCAAGAATCTTAAAATCCTAGCAATCGTACTGATTGGCAGTCTTTTTTGCTTTGTAAGTGCTCAGCGATCTAGAAATCTCGGGGATTTAGCGTTGGCGATGGAGATTATTGATCAGGAGTATGTGAGGCAGCCGGATAGGGCAAAACTATACCACGCAGCGATGAAGGGGATGATCGATTCCTTAGACCCTTATTCAAGCTACATTCCGATTGAATCGCTTAAGCCTTTTCAGGCTGTGTTTGAACAGGAGTTTGGCGGCTTGGGTGTTAGCATTGAGGGCCCCCCTCGACGAGACCGTTTGACGATTGTCGCAACATTGTTTGACTCCCCTGCGTATCGGGCGGGCATAAAACCTGGCGATGTGATTTTAAAAGTCGACGAGACAGAGTGCGACAAAGTGCCCGTAGAGACCATTTCCAAGAAGCTGCGTGGCAAAGAAGGCTCGTCGGTTACGTTGACCATCGAACGCGCGATGGCACCCGACCCGATTCAAATCAAGATCGTGCGTGCACGAATCGATGTGGAATCGGTCCTTGGCGATCGAAGACGCATAAATGGCTCATGGGATTTTGCAATGGAAGAAGATCCAAGCCTCGCCTACATTCGTCTGGAACTATTTGGGGAGAAGACCACCGAAGAATTAAAGAAAGCCTTAGCAAGCGTACGCAAGGATTGCAAAGGACTGATCATTGACCTTCGAGACAATACGGGCGGATTGCTGGTCGCGGCCAAAGATATTTGCGATATGTTCTTGGATGATGGCGATATCGTTAGCACCCGAGGCCGAAACGACCGCGTCGACCAACTCTACACCGCTCAAGCTGGAACGGAAATCGACAACCTTGTTCCAATGGTACTATTGATCAACGAACATTCTGCTAGTGCAAGCGAAGTGGTTGCAGGCTGCTTGCAAGATAGGTGCCGAGCGACCATTGTCGGCCAACGCTCCTTTGGCAAAGGTAGCGTTCAAAACGTAATCCCGCTCGATGCAGGGTTGGCAGCAATGCGTTTGACAACCGCTTACTACTACCCACCTAGCGGCAGACTCATCCACCGAGAACAGGATGCCAAGCCCGAGGATGTATGGGGAGTTAAACCCGACAAAGACTGCGAAGTGTTACTAGACGAAGCAGATTTCCTGAAATCGATCGAGCGATTTCGCAAGCGGGCCGATCCTAATGAAAACGGATTTGGAAAACCAAGAAAAGCGAGCGAATCGGAACAGGATTCGAAACATACCGATCCTACGCTTGAAGACGATCCGCAATTGGAAAAAGCCGTGGAAATCTTGAGGGCTAAACTCAAGGCATAAAGCGATCCAAAACCGTGCAACTACATGAGCTGCTTGCAACTTCTTTACCTCGATCATCGATTACGATGCATCGAACAAATCCAACTCGCAACCCACGTTGGATCAACTCGCCTGTGGCGATAAGTTTCTTCCCCCGAACGGGCCGCATAAAGTGAATATGCAAATCGATGGTCGAAAAATCTTGATCGGAATCCAAGGTTCTCCCAAACGCAATCCCCATCGCAGCATCCGCCAGTGCCGCTAACACGCCACCGTGTACTCGCCCCATGGGATTGTTCAATCGCGAATCGATATCCAGCTCAACAACTGCCCTACCCGTTTGAATGTCGTCTTCCGAAGCAGGTTGGACCCGAAAACCGATAAGTTGAGAGATTGGAGCTTCGTCAAATCGTTCTGACATTCGTATAAACTGTTGGGAAGTAGGCTCGCTCAAGTTGCGTCAACGCGAGACGCATTCGATTCGAGCGATTTATTTTTAAAACGACGCGAGTGGTAAAAGGATACCTCAGATTCGCATTTTGGGACGCAAATCACGGTGCGTCCTCCGTTTCGGGCGTTTTGGTCGATGTTGCCAAGCAATCTATCGCTTATCATGGTAGTATCGCTGGCAACCCAAAAAGAACGATTCTTTTTCTAGAGAACACTTCCAGATCCGACAATTAGCGAATGCGACGTATCGAAGAATTACTGTCCGGACGCTCCAATTCGTTGAATTCCATCCTTGTCCGTGCGGGGCTGTGGTGCCTTAGTCAACCGTACACGGCCGTCATATGGGTTCGAAATTGGGCTTATGACAGACGATGGAAAAGAGTTGGAAAAGCAACCGTACCTGTCGTATCTGTGGGGAACCTAACCGCTGGAGGAACCGGCAAGACTCCAACTGTTGCAATGCTCGCTCGTTGGTTCCGCGCTCGAGATGTTCGCGTTGCGATTCTTTCTCGTGGCTATGGAGCCGGCAATGACGGTCGAAACGACGAGGCGAAAGAACTGGAGGTGCTCCTACCGGATGTGCCTCACTTACAAAAGCCGGATCGACTCTCCTCCGCAACCATCGCTACCGAAGAACTTGGAATGCAGTTGCTGTTATTGGATGACGGGTTCCAGCATCGCAAAATACATCGCGATCTAGAGATCCTTTTGCTGGACGCGAGAGAGCCCTTTGGTTTCGGATATTTGCTCCCGAGAGGACTTTTACGAGAACCGCTCAAGTCCTTGCGAAGAGCGGACATTGTGATGGCTACGCGCGTCGATCAAGTCGATTCGCAAACGCTTGCCGAGATACGTACCAAGGTGCAGCGTTACAACCCCAAGGCAGCTTGGCTGGAAGCGGAGCACAAACCGGTTCGATTGCGCAATTCGCAGGGGGAGTTTCGCGATTTGGATTGGCTTCGCGGGAAGAATGTACTCGCCGCGTGTGGTTTGGGTAACCCGTCCGGTTTCCTGCAGACGGTTCGGAGTTGCGGCGCAAACGTGATAGCCAGCGCGATCTTTCCGGACCATCATAACTACTCTGCCCATGATATTGAGGCCCTCTCCGTTCAAACGGAAGAATGCGAATCCCATTGCGACGCAATCGTTTGCACAGGTAAGGACCTTGCCAAAATCGACGCGCAGCGTATTGGCCAATTCGAATTGTGGAGCCTGGATATTGAAATGAGCGTCAGGTCGGGCGAA
>JBBRGW010000430.1:0-3574 GCA_038223525.1 Pirellulales bacterium | reverse complement strand
ATGCTTCGCGCATTCCGCTCGCAAGCCGAGTGGCCAGAATCATGCGATTGGGTTGCGATCCATCGTTGTATTTTCCCGCTGCGATATTTCCTCCGGCTCCATTGAAATGCACATGCATGGCCATATTCAAGTCCTGTCCACGGATGAACCTCGCAATGCCAGGAAAATCGGGGCTCGGTATACCTACCAAATAGTAGCTTTGTGGATGGCAAGCATAAGAAGTGAGCATTGCGACCGGTTTCTCACCATTCCAAAACCCAAGCAACGATACCACCGGATCGATGTTCCCTTCGGGCAGAGCAACAAGCGCGGGCACTTTGCAACTGCTTCCTCGCATGCTCCCGACTTTGCCATCAGGTCCGACCGCCACGCGACGATTCGAGGCAACTTCTTTCACAATCGCTTCGCCATATCCGTAGTGCGAAACCGATTGAGCGGTTGGGAGTGCGGCACGAATGGCTTCTGCTGTACGCTGAATGACCTGTCGATGAAACTCGCCGTCAAATCGGGCATATCCACCAATGTTCATTTCGCGAAGGATCCTCTCGGCAGTGAAGTCGCAACCTGGCGCGTCGTGTTGATGCAAGGCGTGTAGCGCGACCCGTCCCGGTTCCGTTCCGGCTGCTTCTGCGAGCGCAGTACGGAAAGCGACATGCCCCTCGTTAGCGATTCCGATCCAGTCTACCGCGCAGAGCACAATGGGTTGCTCTGCGCCCAGAATGACAACTCCTCGACATCGCAACGTGAGTTCATCCACTCGCTTTACAGGTCCGTACGCCATTGCCGAACCGAGAGGCGGAGTCGCATCGACATCAAATGTCGCAATCTTTATCGACTCGGCGGACACAGCGAAAGCACCTGCCGAAAGAACGATACACAGACCAACTAAGTACTGCTTCATCATGTTTAATCCCCGTGGCGGACGCTGCTAGCGTCCGCCGAAAACTGTTCTACTCAGGTCGCTCTCAGCAAGCGCAACCTACTTGAGCAACCACGCGACAGCCGCGTCTTCCGCTCCAGCCTTATCACCACTTACCAATTCTAAATCACTGCTACCAGCTCTTTTGTACGCATCCTTCACCATCACCAAATCCAAACCAGCATCCATCAGCCAAAGTGGACTTGTTGGAGCGACGGCGAGCATCCCTGGGACATCAAGATATTTGCTGCCGCCGGGTAGGAAATTCAAGTCTCGAAAATCGAGGAGATTGCCGAATCGAAACCCGTTGGTTGCAATCGCGCTCTTGTCAATCGCTTTACCTGCAATCGCGCGAGCGGCCGCTCCGATCGGGCCAGCACCGTCGTTAGCGACCAGCGCAACCATCGATGGGCTGGGATGATCTCCTACTTTGGCCGTTCTCAAAAAATGAATCACGGTCAAAACATCATGAGTTCTTTGCGCAAAGACCGAGTGGTTGTACCCAAAAGTATATCCCGCGAATTCGCGAGGATTGGCTACCTTGGGTGTTTGCGTCAACGGCTTTCCGTCCTGCAAGAAGTCTCCTTGGTAGATCATGTCCAGCCCCAGGACCGTCGAACCGGATTCTACCAATTTTGCAACCGCAGTCTTCAAAACTCCGTCGGCCGCAAAAAGTCCAGACTTGCCATTCGGATCAATCCAAACGACAGCTTTGCCATTCCATTTTTTCGGATACAACCAAGTGACAGGCAACTCTTCTTGTCGAGATGCGTTCTTGAGCAGGCCGGTCATTTCTACATAGGTAACGCGATCCATTTTGTGTTTCATATCCCACAGGACGTCACCTGTCTCGGATAGCTTACGGCCAATAAGCACCTCGATCGCTGCTCCGACCTCTTTCTTTAGGCCCTCGGTCGTGCTTGAGCTTGCGACCAACTGCTTGTTCGCATCCTCCGTTAACCAGCCTAAAAGCTTCTTCTCAAATTCTGGACCGTTTGACTTAGGTGCAGGGTGTTGTTCATTCCAAACAGTGAGTTGCGAGCGAGAAAGCGGTTCGAAGTCCTTTTCGATGACAGGCTCTTTTTGCCCGAGTTTGAAGTGCTGATTGATCCAGGTGTAGAATGCCGAGCGAGAGACAGCGTTGTAATTGTGTGGAAAGTGTTCCCCGCGCTGGAGCATAACATTGTTCGGAGCTCCTAACGTAGTGTAAAGTGATTTCAATTCTGGAAACCCTTTCGTAAACATTTCTTTCGTCCAATCGTTGGCCGTCGTCATCCCTTGCGGTTTGGGTGCAAACAAGGCAGCGAATTCGACATTGCCCGTATTGATCCGAAGTATCGATGCGTTTTCGCAAGTGCAGCCACCTTGCATGGCCGTGCTGACCATTACAGCCGGGAACGACAGCTGGATACGCGGGTCGATGGCTGCCAGAATCATTGATTGCGTACCGCCACCGCTTGCCCCGGTGATTGCGGTTCGGCTTGGATCTACTTCGGGGACGCTTAATAGAAAATCGAGCGAGCGGACGGCGTTGAGCGTCTGCAGCCCGAGAATGCTCTGCAGATTGGATTCCGCTTGGGTACTATAGAGCCCCCAGTCCTTGGTCGTGTTCATCTCAGGACGTTGCTTAGCAAAGGTGTGAACTACCTCTCGAGGCAATTGAATCGAGTCGGAATCGCTGAGCATATCCCATTGCCAAACCACGCAACCCATGCGAGCCAGCTGGACACACATCGATTGAAAGCGACTGTGTCCCCCTTTTTCAAAACGTTCTTCGCCTGTTGCGATCTCTCGCATCAGATTGGCATCGGTTTCCGATGAGAGCCGTGCATCCTGCCAGTGTCCGTGCGCAAAGAGTACGCCAGGTACTTTTCCAGTGATATTCTTAGGGCGATAAAGATTGCCCGTGACGAAAAAGCCGGGTGCGCTTTCGAAGAAAACCTTTTCAACCGTGTACTCAGGTAAATCGATCTTGCCGTGAAGAACTGCATTGAGTGGCGTCTTGGTCGGCATGGGCCATAAACCCAACGACACGAGGACTTGACGCCGAACATACTCTGAGCGAACACTCCACTCCTCTTTGCTTTTGGGTGGAGTGAAAGGAAAATATCCGTTCAGATCTTTGGGGGGCAGCAAACGCTGATCGTTTGGAACCGTTGTAATCAACGTCGGCGTCGGGTCTGCCGCAAAGGATGTCGCAACTGAAAATAGAAAAGCAAATGCAATGAGGCGCTGAAGAATCATGGCGGTTCTACGATGGGGGAGATTTGAGGGAGGGAGTTTGGTGGGGGAGCGGTTCACAGTATAACAAAGTCGGAAGCCGACCGTCGGAGAAGATGAGAACCGCACACTTCTCGCCGACAGCTTTCAAGCCTCTCCTACGATTCGTTTCCGTCCACGTCCTGCACTTGACAGCACCCTTCCATCGCGTTTATGGGCGACCAACATATTAGTATAGTCGCAAGTGCGTATGCTTTTTTGGAAGGAGCGAGAGGGATGGATGATTAGGACTATTGCGATCGCAAGGGCTGAATCGTACAGTACGGTCTGTTCTGGCAATCCATTTGGATTGCAGGAAGAGCCTTTCGAATTCAAGGACTTTGCGACGTGATAACAAACCAACAAAAATTCGGCGGTTTCCGGTTCATAGCTTTC
>JBBRGW010000429.1:0-3584 GCA_038223525.1 Pirellulales bacterium | reverse complement strand
CGTGAGCCAGAGGCTCACTCGCACGCCACGACTCTTCCCGGTGCTCTAAAGGAATTGGAAGGGCAAGTCGCAACGATTACCAAGGCATTCACTACTGGCAAACCGGACGATGCACACGATGCGCTGCATGACGTCGGCCATGTGCTGATAGGAATGCCGGACCTCTCCAAGAGCCTGTCGGCAGAAAAACAAGCCGCAGTCAAGAAGTCGGTGGACGAATTGGTATCTTGTTTTGATGCGTTGGATCAAAATATGCACGGTGGAACGGAAACTCCCTTCACCAAGGTCAGCGAACGCATCACCGCTGCAATGGCTGAGTTGAGTGCGGTAACGAAGTAGGTTTCAATCATGAATATTCGTCATCTTTTATTGCTGATTTTGATTCCGTTTTTAGCCGGGTGCGGGGTCCAAGAACCTGCGCACTGGAAGGAATGGCGAGACCAATTTGTGCTGAAGACCCGTCCAGAAGGAGCCATTACTATTGCGGATGCAATTACCCATAAGCCCGATGATGTGATGGTCGTCGTCGCGCAAGTTGGAAGTGGCAAGGGGGACACGTTTGACAATAAAGTGGCCTCTTTTCTGATATCCGAAGCTCCAGATAAAGACCATATGGGCAAGCCTGGACACGATGACGACTGCCCCTTTTGCAAGTTGAGACTCGCAAATGCTCCAACTGTGACCGTGGGTTTTGAAACGCCTCAGGGCAAAGTGATTCCAGTCGATGCAAGAAAGCTCTTTGGCATCAAGAAAGGTGACGTTGTCGTCATCAAGGGCAGAGGAACTTACGAAGAAGCAACCAAGATGCTAAATTTCAATGCAACTGGTCTGCATGTCGTTGCTCATTGAAATGCAATGACCAGCATTGACTCCCTTCGCTAAATCACGCTAGTATCCGAAGTAATAGTTAAGGATCGGAGGACGTGGGCAAAGGAAGAGTTATGGCAAATCGTTGTTTTGAAACCGTGTTTGTAATCCTTTGCAATCTCGGGATGAGCGTATTCCTCGTCTTCTTTTCGCCATCGATTGCCTCGGCAGACGACGAAGCAATCAACGCGTTGAAGTCCCAAGTTGTTTCAGCAATGAAGCGATTTGAGAAAGGCGAGATTGAGCAAGCAGCGAAGGAATTGCCTCCGTATGCAAACGAAGTTCTGCGAGAATACTTTCCCGCGAATCTCCTTCGCACATTTGATGAATACCAAGCCAAGGCCAAAACTAACTTTGGCGAGGCGCTCGGGGATGTTTCTTTGGTGCGCGAGGAGGCTAGTGGTAACTCCTACTGTCGACTCACTTTTGCGGATCGATACACTAACGGTGCCATGGCGCTTCAATGGGTTTTCTATCGAACCGAGACGGATTGGAAAACGACCAACTTTACTTACACGCCGCTGGATCAAATCCTTCAGGCCGATGACCCCTACGTCGCCAATGTAGAGCCTGAGGCCAGGGTTGTACCAGAATTGATCGCGACAGCGTTTTCTCATGATCGTAATTCAGAGGGGATCATGATTGCGATCAAGCATGGCACACCCAATGTTGCGATCGGATTTCCGGAGAAAGTACGCGAGCAATTGAACATCAAGCTCAAGTCGGAGTCCGCCACTGGCAATACCCCACTAAATCAACTAGATCTGTTGAAGACGGAAGCGGCAGGACCATCGCTGGTACGGCTTTCTTATGCAATTCGAAGAAAGCAATACCCATTTTACGTCCAAGTGATCATGTACAAGGGGAATGACAGCTGGAAACCGGCTGCTTTTAACATTTCGAGCGATACACCGCCGACATTTGTAGCAAAGCAGCCAACAACTGAGCCAGTCGCGCGGTAACGCAGTACGAGTGATAAATACCACTGTCGCCATCCTTCGCGCCGCGCATTGCAAAAGCACGCATCATTACTTCGCGATCGATGCACTCGATGAAGTGAACACGAGCCGCGGTAAACTGTTGGCTGACTTACTGCTCGCAAACTATGCGGACTACCTCAAGGGAGCCAAAGATCCGGACAACGTTTTCAAAGACTTTGAGAACCACGTTTTGCATGTTCGCGATGGCTATTGGGGTGGTGCAGCTAAGACCGCGGAAAAATGGTTAGATAGATGCTTGAAATTGCTGTCGGCCAACGAATGGAAGGAATCGGCTTACGCGATCGGCGTATTGAGTCATTATTTCTCGGATCCATTTATGCCGCTGCACACGGCTCAATCTCCTCGCGAAACCATACTCCATCGGCCTTTAGAATGGAGTGTATACTGTTCCTACCAGACCATTTTCAAAATAGCTTGTAGGGATTCCGCATTGGAGTCCTTTGAAATTGCGTCCGGGAGCGAATGGATAACCGACGGCGTTCTACGCGGTGCAACCATGGCCAATCGATTTTACGAACCGCTCATGGACGATTACGATATAAAGGAGTCGAGCAAGCACCCTGACTTGGCACTTGGAGCCGAGTCCAAACAAACGCTCGCAAGAATTTTCACTTGGGTCTTGACCGGTTGGGGGAATGTCATCGATCGGATAGCCAACGAATCGAGCGCTGCAATTCCGACTGTTTCATTGCTTATGCCCACGCTGTTAGCTGGACTGCAGATCCCCGGCAAGAAAATCGTTGCTGCGATCGAATCTGCTGAGCAACGCAAGGAAGTCGAACGAATCCTAGACGAATTCCAACAAACTGGAACAGTGGTTCGCAACGTTACTTCGGAGCAACGAGTTGTTCAAAAAATCCGCAAAGAACGTCCCGAGCTTTCTCCGACCCCCGCGATGATTCAGCGTGCTGTCTCGAGCGATCTCATGATCGAGACAAGAGCGGCTCAGCCCGCGAAAACGGCTCTGCCGTTCAAGTCTCCATCCATCTCACGCGCCATCAACCGACCGAGTATATCAACTCCTAGAGCGGTGTGTGTTCCGAGTGTTTCTACGCAGCCGACCAATCCTATTCCATCACCGGGTCACAGCGCCGATCCTAATCTCCCATCCACCATTGCACCCATCCCGATGCAAACAATTGCGATTGTTAGGGATGAAGTTGCAAAACCTAACAAACGGCCAGCACTCTCTGTGGATAGCCCGATCGTGGATGCACCTGCCATTGGACCTAAGACTGCAGCCAGGTTCCACGCTATTGGGCTAAGGACCGTTCGAGAGCTTACGAGTCACGATGCAGAATGGATCGCAGCCAAGCTCAATACCAAGTGGATCACGGCCAAGGTAATTGCTCAGTGGCAAGATCAAGCGAGACTGGCTTGCCAGATCGAAAGAATATCTGCGGCGGGAACCGGACTGTTGGTCATTGCCGGAATTCGAACGGCGCAACAACTAACTCAATACAAGACGGCGGAAGCCTTCGCGAGGATTCAAATGGCGGCGCAATCGACTGAAGGAAAAAGCCTGTTGCGAGATCAAGAGCCGCCGCCATTGAAAACCGTACAACGCTGGATCGACGCAGCAACCAGTGTGGCACAGCGATCTCCGCCGTGATCTCTAGCCCAGAACCACCGCAGTCACTTTTCAGTTCACACCGATCGCTATCCTAAGCTGCTTTGGTACTGACCGAGATCAAACTAACCGTTCCGAGTCGCTCA
>JBBRGW010000428.1:0-3599 GCA_038223525.1 Pirellulales bacterium | reverse complement strand
AATCATGCTTAGCTTAGCGATGGAGCGAGCAAGTCCCACCCTCATTACAATCACGCCCCGCCAACTTGTAACGGCGTTTCGCAACTTGACGGTAGAGGAAACACCAAATGGGCATCGAAAACGGAATGTGCAATAGGGGAGCTATTGGCCAAAGGATCGGGAGTCGCCGCGTTAGGTATCGCACCGCGTAAGCTCCTCCATGCGTTGCCCCATCCGGGGTTACAATCCACATTTGCTCCATCAATTGCTCGAAAGACAAGCTTGGGTAGCTTGCCGCGACTCGGGGGTCATGCAACGAAACAAACTCGAGCCGCTGGCGACTATCCAATCGTCTCAGAATATTGATTTGCGATCTGCAAAAGTTGCATTGGCCGTCGTATAGAACGACATCTTTTTGGTTCTGTTCGTTCATCGTGGCTTCGGAGGAGTATGCGTGCTGCTAATTCAGGAGTTGTCACTTGGGCTGGGTCACAAGCATTGAGACTGTCCGCCTTCCCGAATTTTAGCACCTTCGTTAACGACTAGACGTTGTTTTTCCCGATTCCGGACCATTTCATGAGAATGTGGGTGCCAACGATAGGGAGTTCGAAGAAATTCCCAGATTGCGACCAGCCTTGACGCTCATAGAAGCCGATCGCAGCAAATCTAGACTTGCACCACAGCGACTTATTCTTTTCGGTTGCAATTTGCTTTGCGGCCTCCACGATTCTTTGCCCAACGCCGAATCGCTGCAATGCGTGGGCAACGGCCATTCCTCGCAATTGAATCGAATCCGAGTCGTCGACCAGCAAGCTCGCTACACCGATGAGCTCCTTTTGGGAGAGGGCCAGCAAATGAATAGTGGATTCGTACTGGTCCTCGGGAAAGAGAGTCTCTGAAAAGGGCATTCCGAGCGGTTTGCGCAATATTTCATATCGCAAATTCCGGATCTGAGCCAAATCGCGGCCCCCCAACGATGGCTCGATGACGATGTCTTCGTTCATTCTGGTCTCATGCCTGTAACTCGGTCGCGGATCATGTTATTCTTTGTTCGGTTCTTCCTTTCCCACGACTCTCACTTTTTGCAAATTGGAGACGATTTTAGCATGGCCAGACCCGTCACGTTGTTCACCGGCCAATGGGCCGATTTGCCCTTTTCCAGGATGGTCCAGCTTACCAAAGAATTCGGCTATGATGGCATCGAACTGGCATGTTGGGGTGACCATTTTGAGGTTCAAAAGGCCAATTCCGATCCCAAGTACTGCGATACTAAGCGGGCTGCATTGAACGACGCGGGCCTTCAATGCCATGCGATCAGCGCACACCTGGTCGGCCAAGCGATCCTCGACACGATCGACCAGCGTCACAAAGCGATTCTTCCGCCTTATGTTTGGGGTGACGGAAATCCCGCAGGGGTCAACGAGCGGGCTATCGAAGAAATGAAAGCTTCCGCCAGAGCCGCAAAGAAATTTGGTGTGAGCGTTGTCAATGGCTTTACTGGCTCCAGCATTTGGCATTTGAATTATTCCTTTCCGCCGGTTCCACAATCCATGATCGATGACGGCTTTGCGTTGCTCGCAAAACGATTCAATCCGATTCTCGACGAGTTTGCAAAGAACGGGGTTCGCTTCGCATTAGAAGTCCATCCAACCGAAATTGCATTCGATATCTACACGGCGCAGATGGCTCTCAAGGCGCTTGATAACCGGCCCGAGTTTGGATTCAATTTCGATCCTAGCCATTTGATTTGGCAAGGAATCGACCCAGTCGAATTCCTACGAGCGTTCCCAGATCGTATCTATCATGTTCATATCAAGGACGCGACGACCAAGTTGAATGGTCGATCCGGTATCCTAGCCAGCCATCTGAATTTTGGAGACCCGCGTCGCGGTTGGGACTTCCGCAGTCCAGGTCGAGGCAATGTGAATTTCGAAGAGATCATCCGAGCGTTGAACGACATCGGTTATGCCGGCCCATTGAGCGTGGAATGGGAAGACAGTGGAATGGACCGAGAGTTCGGTGCTAAGGAAGCTGCGGGCTTCGTTAAGAACATCGACTTCGCTCCGAGCGGTCGCGCCTTTGATTCCGCATTTGAGAAAGCGTAAATCAAATTGAAACCGACAACGCTGTTGTTTTCGCCTCCGACAAGTGCCCTTCGGTTTTTACCCGAAGGACCTTATCCATTTGGTGATGGTAAGTTTTCATGGGTTGCGATCCAACATGGTCCGGATGTTCGCTTCGGTTCGGTGAATATCTTTGACCTCGCGAATCAGACCAATGTTTCTCATATCTTGCCGGGACGACCTGGATTTGCATTTGAAACCGACAAAGGCAACTTTGTCGTTGGTTGTGAGCGTACCGTTGGCATCTACTCCCCCGCTACCAAGCAATACGTTTCCTTTATTGACGGGATCGACAGCGATTGCGAAGGAACGATTGTTAACGATGGCGTTACCTGGGATGGCAATCTGATTTTCGGAACCAAGGACCTTGAGTTTCGGACCAAAAAAGCGGGGCTCTACTTTTGGCGCGCGGCCGACGCCAAGCTCTTTCGGTTGCGAGGGGATCAAATCTGTAGCAATGGAAAGTGTATTGCGGCAATTGAGCCTTCGCACGTCGAACTGCTGGACATCGACTCGCCAACCAGACGCGTAGTCGCTTACCGGATCAACACCGAGGTAGGCCAAATTGTATCGGAACGTGTTGTGGTCGATCTAGCAAACGATCCCGGCGTTCCAGACGGGATGACAATGACGCTCGACGGCAAAAGCATCATCGTTTCTTTGTACAATCCCAACGCTGCTGCGTTCGGCCGTACTGTGCAGTATTCCATTGCTTCCGGTGAATCCGAACAGGAATGGCATACTCTGGGGAGCCCTCAAGCCACTTGTCCGCAGCTGCTCGTATCGCAGGGACGCGTTCAATTGGTGATTACAACAGCTGTTGAGCACATGCCGATGGAACGACGAGGTGACTCGCCCGAGGCGGGGTCGCTCTTCATTGCGGATACCGATATTCCTCTCGACGAATCTGCTTACAGGCGATTGACACAAGTGTTCATTGAACCTCGCGTATAAACGCCAACATCGATAGGAATGGGAAATGAACCTTGAAATCCAAGTGGTGTTGCAGCGATTGCTGCTCCCGGCAATAGGCTCGTTGATCGGTTGTTACCTATTGGCAAAAACCGATACGGGGGCAGATTGGTACGACGACGAACCGGTCCGTGGCATTTCCTTGGCAACGTTTTGGGGAGCGTTTTTTTGTGCTGTCGGGATGATTGCTTCAGATTTATGGCAACGTGACTTGATTACCAAGCCATTGGAATGGCAAACTTGGCGAGCTTCGTACCAGTGGGAATGGATGGCTTGGATGATTCCAGGAAGCATGATTGCTTTTGCGCTCGTGCGCGCCGTTTTTACGACACCTATTCACTTCACTGCAATGGCGAGCACAGCGACAGGGCTGATCGCCCTCGGTGTTTTGTTCGTTTGCCTCAACGAGGGGGCTGCGTGGGAAGACCAATCATCCAAACTATTGCCTTGGATGGCCGTGAGTAGCGCCGCTGTCTTTTGCAATGCTTCTTCGTTGAATTCGATCGCAAGATCCGATGGGGCGAG
>JBBRGW010000427.1:0-3625 GCA_038223525.1 Pirellulales bacterium | reverse complement strand
AACCATCGAAAACCTAGCCACGGCAGAGCTTACCAAGGATCAACGGCTCGAAAAAGGTTTTCTAGTCGACGAGCCGATGACCACTGAGTCCAATATCATCAGTTACAACAATTTCTATGAATTCAGCACAGATAAGAATGCTGTGGCTGATGCGGCGAAGAACTTCGATACCACTGGCTGGCAAATACTTGTGGAAGGAATGGTCCATAAGCCTGCGACCTTTACTATTCCGCAGCTCAAAGCAGTCGGGCCGATCGAAGAACGAATTTATCGTATGCGGTGCGTCGAAGCGTGGTCGATGGTCATTCCGTGGGCGGGTTTGCAGCTATCGCATTTAATTGATGCCGTCGAACCCATGGCGGGAGCAAAGTATGTTGCATTTGAAACGCTATACGATCCAAAGCGAATGCCCGGTCAAAAAACCTCCGTTTTACAATGGCCCTATGTCGAAGGTCTGCGTCTTGACGAAGCGATGCATCCTCTGACGTTACTTGCTGTTGGACTCTACGGTAAAGAATTGCCCGCACAAGATGGAGCACCTGTCCGGCTAATCACACCTTGGAAGTACGGTTTCAAAGGGATCAAGTCGATTGTAAAAAACACGATTCTATCCGATGAGCCACCCACCAGCTGGAAACGATTCGCTCCCGCGGAGTATGGGTTCTTTGCGAACGTAAATCCAAAAGTACCACACCCTCGTTGGAGCCAAGCTACTGAGCAGAGAATAGGTGAAAGCGGTCGCCGTGAAACTCTGATGTTCAACGGCTACGAAGCACAGGTAGCATCTCTCTACCAAGACCTCGATCTTTCCATAAACTTTTAATCTAATAGGTCGGCAGGATGAACATCGCTTACTATCGCAATCTCGTCATTTTGGCTGGACTTGGTCCATTGCTCATGTTGGGTTGGGACGCCTGGCACGATCAACTTGGGGCTAATGGCGTCAACAATGCGCTCCACATTACCGGTATTCTTTCGCTGGTCTTTTTATTCCTTTCGCTACTAATTACACCATTGCGAGCACTGACGGGATGGAACAGTTTGATCGCATACCGCCGAGCGCTTGGATTGTATGGATTCGCCTACGCAGCACTTCACCTCGGAATCTATATTCTGCTGGACCGAATGGGGAACGTCTCAGACACCATTGACGAGATCCTGTCGCGACGATTTCTGTTAGTTGGCTTCATTGCCATCACGCTCATGATACCACTGGCCGTTACCAGTACCAATGCGATGATTCGAAAGCTAGGCCCGGGACGCTGGAAGCTTTTGCATCGATTGGCGTATGTTGCTACCGTCTTAGGGGTTGTGCATTACTACATGCTCGTAAAGAGCGACGTTCGGCAACCGCTTGCATTCGCTGCTGTTCTGACCCCAATTTTGGGATTTCGAAGTGTCAAGCACTACCTGGATCTACGTCGCGAGGCATCGAAGGCTAAATCTCGAGAACCTCTCAGGCCCCACGCGGTCCGAAAGTTTTGGAATGGGGAACTGATGGTTGTCAACATTCATCGCGAAACTCATGACGTCAAAACCTTTCGATTCGTCTATCCGGAAGGGGATATTCCATTCAATCATCTGCCGGGTCAGTACATGAATTTGACATTGAGTATCGAAGGGGAGACTGTCAAACGCTCCTACACGATTGCCTCTTCGCCCACACAACGTGGACATGTGGAATTGACTATCAAGCGCAATTCGGAGGGATTGGCTTCTCGCTTTATGCATGATCAATTGAAGATCGGCGATACGATTCGAGTTGGTGCACCAGCAGGTAAGTTCTTCTTCCACGATTTGAAATCCAAGGGAGTTGTTTTAATCGCAGGGGGTGTAGGTATCACGCCACTGATGTCGATCCTTCGCAACCTGACGGATCATTCCTGGAAAGGGAACATCTACTTCATCAATGCCATTCGAACGAGCGAGGATAAAATCTATTCAGATGAGATCGCGACACTAGCGAATCGATTTGAAAACTTGATGATCCTCGACTATTTCAGCAAGTCCAATTCGCCACTTGTTAGCTCCGCTCGTTCCGAAAGATGGCAGCACAAGTCAGGCTATATCAATGCGGCGGATCTGAATGAGTTTGTCCCCAACTTGAATGAACTTCCTATTTTCCTTTGCGGACCAGACCCGATGATGCAAGCCGTTCGTAAGGCAATTGTCTCTCTCGGCGTCCCAAACGAACAGATATCAACCGAAGAGTTCGTTTCTCCGAGAGCGGCCGCTCTTGGTGATCAACAGCTATCTTCTGTGCAACCCAAGGATACCAATGCAATTGAAGTGCAGACGTCGACGATCACTTTTGCAACATCGAATCAAATGATTGAGGTCGATGCCTCAACCACGATTCTCGAGGCAGCTGAGCAAGCTGGGGTAACCCTTCAATGGGAGTGCCGTTCAGGGATCTGTGGTCAATGCAAAGTGCAATGTGCATCGGGCCGCGTCAGAATGGATAGTCGCGACGCACTTTCCAGAGGAGAAGAAGCGAACGGATTCATCCTAGCATGCCAATCCCATCCTGCTTCGGAATCCGTGACAGTTGAAGCGTGACCAGTGTTGTAAGCTTTTCGAAATTGTAATGCGGTTCGCAACGGCAGGATAACTTGGTCCCGATTTACCGACTTGAGTTTGTGCACGGTAATCCCTACGGCGTGCCCTCGATACTCACTGGTATTTTCGAATGAAAGGATCTTCCCTCGGTAGCACTTCGATTCGTTCACGGCCCTTTCCAGACTACGAAAGAAAATCGATGAAACGCGATGTCCTTCTTGCCCATCGATTGCGGCAAATTGTATGCGAACCCCGGTTTCACCTCCGTATCTACCATTTTCGCAAGTCAAGAGAATCGAGCATGGCGTGCCGTCGAACTCAATCAGCCAAATGGCTTTGGTCAAACATCGAACCGCTTCCAAATCCCCGACGTCGACCTCCTCGTATTGTGGGGGCACTCCGTATGCTCGACTGTGGCTGCTATCGGCGAGAACATCGCTGAATTGAATTCCCCCATGCTCATAATCTTTTCGGATGCCACTAGCTGCAATCTATTAGCAACCATTGATTAGCAAAAAACGACGCTTCGAGAGAAAGAAATGCTGGGGTGGTGGTAACCACAAGTCCCTGGTTTCATACCCGGGGAAATTGGCATTCGACGTAGCCTGGTAGCGGGCGTTTCTAGCGCCGCTCCTCTAATGCCTGCAAGACTTGGGCCAGTCCTTTGCGAAGCTCCCGAATCTCTTCTCGCAATGCTCTGATTTCCTTGTTCCCATCCTCGATCACAACGGGTGGAACGGGTAAATCGACGACGTCGTCGTTGATCCTGTCGCACCGCACCAAGAGAAAGTTTGTCGAATCCTTGCGGTTCATTTCCATTTCTGCAACGTACGTTTTGCCCAGTCGCAGCGTGGATGAAAAACTGCATTTCTTTGTCCGTGTGGGAGCAGGCAATCCATTCACCGACTCGAGTTGCCATGTGCGTTCTATCTCGATCTCCGTCGGCACTTCATCGCCGTTGATAGTCGAAGCGACCATGAATCGTAAGGCTCCCTCCTCACTTGCGATCTCGACATGCGATTGAATTCGAGATACGGTCAAAATGGTCGGCGACGCGACGACGGAA
>JBBRGW010000426.1:0-3637 GCA_038223525.1 Pirellulales bacterium | reverse complement strand
TATGATGTCGCCTCAAAAACGATGCGGAGAGGCTGTGATTTTATTCGCGAGGCGCGAAACATTGTCGCCTTTTGCTCCGCAAAAGTTGCGATGACGAACGCTACTTTCGCGGAGCGAAAGGGGACGATAATAAAATCACAGACTAGTGCTTCGTCCAGACTAAAAACGTGGGTTGGCAAACTTAGTTGCACGACGCTCCGCGTCGTGATTCCTACGACGCGGAGCGTCGTACAACTTAGGGCGTACCCCAAAACTAAGACTGGACAGAGCACTAGTAGCGTTGTGCAACTAAGTTTCCTAATCA
This sequence comes from Pirellulales bacterium, assembly GCA_038223525.1. Taxonomy (GTDB): domain Bacteria; phylum Planctomycetota; class Planctomycetia; order Pirellulales; family Pirellulaceae; genus JBKCUI01. The sequence goes on along the minus strand of JBBRGW010000426.1, from coordinate 3,333 downwards.
CGGCGAGAACCGCCAGTCGCTATTCTGGTCCGTCATCTACGACCTGGTATTGCGGTCGTTGGATCGTCGGGCCAGGAGTGTTTTGGGTAGCGTCGTTTGAGCTCCTTCTTAACAATCGGATAACCATTAGCCCAGAAGGATGCTAGGTCGTCAGTGATTTGCTGAGGCCGCATATTGGGCGAGAGCAGATGCAGTAGGATCGGTATTCGTCCCATCGCAATGCGCGGCGTTGATTTCAATGAGAAGACTTCTTGTATCTTTACCGCCATCGTCGGCGGCTTGCCAATTGCATATTGGATCTTAATCCAACTGCCGCTAGGGACTTGGATTTTAGCGGGAGCTTCTTTTTCGATGGCTTGCCATTGGCTGTTGGTGAAGCGGGATTGAATCCAATCATACCACGGTGCAGCGCGAAGCTCATTGAGCGATCGACGGTTCCGGCAAAGTTCCCTAGCAACATCCTGAGTGAAGGACGCTCCTAATTCCGGCATTCCAATGTCGGGTAGCCAAACACGCAGGCAGTTAACTCTTTCGACCAAACCTTGTACACGCTCATCGTCTATCGGAAACGCTTGATCCCAGTGTTTGATGGCAGCTTGAAAAAGGATCGCGGCGCATTGCTCGGAATCTGAGATCGCGGTTGGGGTTTCATTGAGGATCAGGTCCTGCCATCGAATTTGGCGTCTCGCCACAACTTGCTTCTGGCTTGGATGGAAAAACAGTTCCTCGTGTGTAAGCACGTGTTCTGGTGGTAACCAATCTTGGTCGATCCGGCTTGCTTGTCGAACGAGCGCGTCGCCGGCACCAGCTTCGATATCGATACACAGGAAATAGTCCGCCTCCGTCACACCGCTTTGAGGCGCGATAGCGACCCCTTTGCCACCCACCATCAGACCATGCGGTTTGCCAACAGCCCGTCGCTTGGCCAGTCGGTCCGGATATCCAAAAAGCATCGATTGCATGATTGCTTCCGGTTGGTCGTTCCGTTTGCGTTCTCTTGGGATCCTTGCCCCTTTGAGTAAGGCAGTACACTGTTCTTGCAATTGCTGCGCAGCCTGGACAATCGACCGAACACCGTTTCGGTGCAGTGTTCCGAATAGAGTATCGCTCGTTCCGCCATCCAAGAAATTTTCGATCGCGGTTAACCGCTCGACGCAATCGCTGTCCCAACGTTTCGTGGCGTGTGTTTGCATCGAGCGCTGATGCGGGGATTGAGCGCGTTGCTCGCGCCGGTCGAATGGATCGCGTTCGGAAAGCATGGCGGAGAGCAAGCAGATCCTCTGCAAGCACCCAGCCTCAAACCCTGCGATCACCATTCGCGCTAGGCGGGGGTGCGCGGGCAAACGCGACATCGCCTTGCCTATCTCCGTGATCTTGTTGTCGCGGATGGCACCCAGTTGCTCGAGCAAATTCTTAGCTCTCGCAATCGAATCGGGACGAGGCAATTCGAGCCACGGGAAGTCATGACTGTCTCCTTCTCCCCAGGCATAGAGTTGGAGGATAGCGGATACGATATCCACACGTCGAATCTCTGGTTCCAAGAATGGGGCACGGGCTCGTTCAGAGGCCTCCGACCACAATCGATAACAGATGCCCGGTGCGACGCGTCCGGCGCGACCGGCCCGTTGCGTTGCGGAGGCTTGGCTGATGTTTTCCAATGAGAGTCGATCGAGTCCAACATTCGATGAAAATCGCATCACTCTCGCCATCCCGCTGTCGATCACAATGCGGATTCCTTCGATCGTCAACGAGGTTTCAGCGACATTGGTTGAAAGTACAATACGTCGGTTGGAACTCGGTTCGATCGCTTTGGCTTGTTCGTCCAATGGCATCCCACCAAAGAGCTGCATTACTTCGCAGTCTTTGCCCAATCGCGATTGCATCAGCGCTTGGTAACATCGCTGAATCTCTCCGGTTCCCGGTAGGAAGGCCAAGATGTCACCGCTTTGTTGTTCGGCCGCTTGACGAATGGAATCAACCATACGATCGACTAGGTCATCGTCCGATTTCGAAGGGCAGTAATGGATTGCAACCGGAAAATTAGCGGACTCAACACGCACAATTGGTGCGCCGCCAAGTTGCGATTGAATCAAGCCGCTATCGATGGTGGCGGACATTATGACAATTTTTAGGTCATCGCGAAGAGCCTCTTGCACCCGACGCAACATCCCCAATAGCAAATCGGAGTCGAGAGAGCGTTCGTGGAATTCGTCCAGCAAGATGACATTGGTATCGGAGAGCGCCGCATCTTCCTGCAGTCGTCTCAGGAGCACGCCTTCGGTGGCCACGATGAGTTGGGTGTCGCGGGACACCTGAGAATCGAACCGCACTTGATAGCCGATCCGTTTTCCGATTTGGCCACCTTGTTCCCAAGCAATTCGCTCCCCTACGGACTTGGCCGCAATCCGTCTCGGCTGTAGTAAGTACATTTTTCCGTCTGAAAACATGGGCATGTTCATCAAGGCGGGAGCAACGCGAGTCGTCTTGCCGCTCCCAGGGGGCGCTTCGACAATCGTGATGGGATGATCGCGCACGCAATCGCAAATTGCGGATAGCTGTGCATCGATCGGCAACGGCTTAAGCATATCCGTACTTTGTGGCATAGCTGCGCCACGCGGTCATGAAATCCGCCTCATCTTCTAGTCCATTCCCGAACTGATTGGTCTGATATTCCTTTTCCCGTTGGCAACGGGATTGCAGTAAGGGCTCCATCATTTCGAAGCCGGGCAATTCAAGTTGACTGTAAATTTGCCTGCAAACCGTCACAGGATCTTTGGCGAGATCCTCGTAATGAACATCGATCAATTGATTTTTGGACAAGCCCACGCGATCCCGTTCAAATGAATCGTACATGGTCGTTAACGACTTTAGAACGAACGCTTTGAGCGATGCTTGGTATTCCCCTACCTGAATCGACTGCACCTGATCCAGCGAGTTCCACAATTTCATGGTTGACGGGAAAAGCTTACGTGGATCGCGAACGATATGAACAAATTTTGCGTCCGGATACATGGCTTTGAGCAACCCAATTCGGCCGGTATGAGGTGGACTTTTCAGAATCAACGGCTTTTTGGTTTTGTACGTGAGCGCTTTTAAAAACCAATCGAACAAATACTTCCAACGGACTAGTTCTTCTTCGGTGAAGCCGTCCGAAGCGAGCGTGCCTTGAAATGGATATTCATGGCATGGGAATACTAGTCTAAGGTAGGGAGTCGGTGCCCCGAGATTCATCAGTGCAAACTCGTCTTCTTGCGGCAGCGACCAACCGGCCTTCATGTTGTCCATAGGTCGTCTATTGGGGATTAGCCAATTGAAGTATTTCGAGATGATCGA
>JBBRGW010000425.1:0-3671 GCA_038223525.1 Pirellulales bacterium | reverse complement strand
ATGCTTTATAGGGTTGCGGATCCAGCAACCAATCGGAAGGCGAGTCGGCGTCAACTCGTTTCGGTTGGGAGAGCAATAGTAGGGGCAGAAACAAAAAGGAAATTGCAAAGAACTTTAAGATGGGCAACATGCAGCAAAACTCCGGAGGGGTGTAAACAGTGTGGCACGGCGGTCTGCACCGTGTTTTCGAGCCCCGCTGTAATCTTTCGTTCACCGCGATCTAGCCCTACCCCCCATTCTAGTAGCATTTGCCTTGTGAGGTTGCTTTTGGGGGACTAGATCGATACGCTAGTAAGGGAAGGGTTCCAAATTCAGCCCCGCGTCGGAACTTATGTTGCGACGACTGGTGTTTCAAAACAGATCCAAACCTTTGTAAGATTTTTTGTCGTAAACTTCAAGTATTCAAACTGAAATCGAAAGAGAACTAAGAATGATCAATTCTAAATTGTTGTTTTTGGCCGTTGCTGCTTTGTTGGGGACCGGCGCTTTCTACACCACTTATTCAGGTGCATTGAGCGGTTCCTCGAAGTCGGGATGCTGTTCGATGGGATCCTGTTCGCAAGCTGCGACGAGTTGCTGTGCTGAGGGCGCAGTCGCTTCGAGCCAATCGGCTTGCGAGGGAAGCACTGGGGACTGCTGCAGCGATTGCTCGCCTGAGGCATGTGCGGGATGCGATGGCTGCGCCGGGGATTCTTGCCCAAGTTGCCCAGCGGCTCAAAAGACCGCACAAGTTGCAGCCGAAACTTGTGCCGCTGGTTGCTGCACCAAGTAATCGCTGAACGAGGCCAAATCAAAATGAAAAGCGGCTTGGTTGTGATAACCAAGCCGCTTTTTTTAGCAATGTGGCTTTATCCGGTTCGTTAAATCGGACGGCACATGGATCCCGTCCTACCATTCCCGGGCTTAGTAGCGGTAAGCGTCGGCTTTGTATGGGCCGTTCTTGTCGCAACCAAGGTAGTCCGCTTGGGAGGTTGTCAGGGTGGTCAGCTTGACGCCGAGTTTGCCCAAGTGCAATCGTGCAACTTCTTCGTCCAAATGCTTTGGTAGCGTGTAGACAGTCTTGTCGTACTTAGCAGTCTTGCGTTCGATCCAAAGTTCGAGCTGCGCCAACACTTGGTTGGTAAAGCTCGTGCTCATCACAAAACTTGGGTGGCCAGTCGCACAACCCAAGTTCATGAGTCGGCCTTCGGCGAGAACCAAGATACTGTGTTTAGTATCGTGGAAGTACCATTGGTCGAATTGAGCCTTGATATTGCGGCGTTCGACTTTGCCCGACTTCTGCATCTTTTCAAGACCAGACATATCGATTTCGTTATCGAAGTGACCGATGTTGCAAACGATTGCTTTGTCCTTCATCTTGGACATATGTTCTGCAGTGATGATATCTTTGTTGCCGGTGGCGGTAACGTAGATATCTGCGGTTGGTAGGAAGTCTTCCAGTGTTTTGACTTCGTAGCCTTCCATCACAGCTTGCAAAGCGCAAATCGGATCGATTTCAGTAACAATCACGCGGCAGCCTTGGCCTTTGAGCGATTGACAGCAACCCTTGCCCACGTCGCCGAAACCGCAAACGACTGCCACTTTGCCGGCAAGCATGACGTCGCTTGCGCGGTTGAGTCCGTCGATCAATGAGTGGCGGCAACCGTAAAGGTTGTCGAACTTGCTTTTGGTGACGGAATCGTTTACGTTGATCGCTGGGAATAGCAAAGTCTTTGCGTTTGCCATTTCATACAATCGCTTGACGCCGGTGGTGGTTTCTTCCGAAACGCCCATGCAAGCTTTGCCCATGGCGGTGTAACGGCCCGGATTGACAACTAGCTCTCTGCGAAGAAGCTCGAGAATAACGCCCCATTCTTCTGGTTCGTTTTCTTCATCGAAATCAGGCACTACGCCGGTCGCTTCGTATTCTGTTCCTTTGTGAATCAACATCGTAGCGTCGCCACCGTCGTCCACGATCAAATCAGGACCGGTTCCGTCTGGCCATACCAATGCCTGAACAGTGCACCACCAGTACTCGGTGAGAGTCTCACCTTTCCATGCGAATACCGGGCTACCGATTGGATTATCAAGTGTACCGCCACGTCCGACAACAACCGCTGCTGCTGCGGAGTCTTGTGTTGAGAAAATGTTACAGCTAACCCATCGCACATCGGCTCCGAGATCTGCGAGCGTCTCAATGAGAACAGCAGTTTGAACGGTCATGTGCAAAGAGCCCATGATTTTACAACCAGCGAGAGGCTTCGCCTTGCCGTGGCGAGCGCGAAGAGCCATCAAGCCAGGCATTTCGTCTTCTGCGAGCTGGATCTCTTTTCGTCCGAGGGACGCGAGTTCTTCAGCTTCCTTGCGATTGCCGGCGGCAAGGAAATCAAACGCACGCACCTTGAAGGGGAAGGCTGAAGCGCTGGAGCCTACGTGGCTTTTCTTAAAATCGACAACAGTACTCATTCGAACATAACTCCTAGGAAAGAAACAAAAACTTTTATCGGATAGCGGTCGTTACAAACAAGCCAGTTCCTTTGGCATCGGTTTCTGGTGGCATCAGCGCGTAACGCGTCTGCTTCCAAAGTGACTTGGTCATCCATGACTGGATCTGATCGGCAGGGAAACCCTGCCAGGAATGTCCAAGTTCCTCGCGGTACTCGGATCGGTCGTGTGGAACCATGTCCACTACGATAAGTTTTCCACCAGGCTTCGTTACACGCCAAGCTTCTTGGAAAACGGTTTCGGGGGATGCGAGATAAGGCAAAACCAATATCAAGATCGCGTGTGTGAGCGTTTCGTTCTCGATTGGTAAATCGGTGAGTTCTCCGCGTCGGAGATCGATGTTCGTAAGGTCCTTGAAACGTTTACGAGCGGATTGCATCATGGCTGCGGAAGAGTCGACCGCGATGACCTGTTCGACCCATGGTGCAACCGTTTGCGAGAACGCGCCCGTTCCACATCCCAAATCTCCAACGACTGCGTTGCAAGGTAATGCAGCGGCGAAAGCCCAGGCGTCAACTCTGTGTCCAAAGAGCTCAGCACGCATTCTGTCCCACTTGCTGGCCGCTGACGAAAAGAACGCTTGCGATTTGGATCGCCTCGCGTCAATGACTTGTTCGAGCCTTGCATCGTCTTGATCGGAAGTGCTGTTCGAAACGCTATGGCCTTTCACCACGCTCCACAGTTTTTTCTGCGAAGGATCCATATCGCCATTCGGCATTCGGTAGAGATTGCTCGTCCCATCGCGACGCGACACCGCCCAGCCGTCATCCGAAAGCAGCTTGAGGTGCCTGCTGACGGTGCTTTGAGGGAGTTGAAGCGTGTTGCACATTTCGGCTACAGTAAGTTCGGTTCGTTCCAATAGACGCAACAGCCTGGCTCGAGTTGGGTCCGAGAGGCTCTGCATCCAGAGAATCATTGGGGCTGAAGTGGTCATTTGATTGGGTCTAAGCATTATCCGTTTATCCGGATGGAAGAATAACAGAAGGTGCCATGTTTTCAAGACGGAAATTCAAAAATGGGCAAAAAGCAGGGTTTTCTTCTGGTTTATGGCTGCAAACTGCCGGCGTTTCTGTTTTTGCGGAAGGCAATCGCCTGGTCCCGAGTCCGATTGGCGTTGCCGGGACTTTTTTTGCCGTTACCATGGGGCTGGTTCTGTTCCGGTCCGCCGATCTTCTAGTGGCTCAACA
>JBBRGW010000424.1:0-3703 GCA_038223525.1 Pirellulales bacterium | reverse complement strand
ATTGCTCTTCCCAGAACCGGGAAGAGGACTTTAGGGAGTTCGCTCTTCATGCGAGTCCCCTTGCCCGCTGCCAGGACGACAGCTGTAGTTTCAGTCATTGACGGCTCCAAATTGCATCGACCAGATCGAATGTGCCGATTTTGAACCATTTTTGGTTTGCAAAATCGGCATCGTGCTGCACATCTTGCCAAAGTTATTGAAAGCTATAAAGGGCACTCGGGCTTAGAAGCCCCAACATTGACGAATTTAGTAAATTTCGTTACTGTTCTCACTCACTAAATGGAAACAAACGCCTTTTGCACTCACACTTAGATCGATACGAAAGAACTAAAATGGCCGGAACTGAACGACAACGTGAACTCCGCAAGCGTAGACACCGGACCAAAAAGCTTGGGAAACTGCACAAGAAATGCGAAAAAGCGAACAAAACCGAGAAGGCAGCCATTGTGCATAAGCTCCGTCGATTGAGCCCAGGCGCAGATCAGCTCATCCAAGCTTGGAAGCTGGCTTAGTACTTTCAAAATTTATGTGGATGTGGCCTTTAAGCGAGCGGCAAGCTGAAAACTGCCAGCGATAACCCGAAACGTGAGTTAGGAACCTGTCGAATTGTTCCTCGCTTACACGCTTACGCTTCGGGTTGGGATAATGCAGTCTGCCGCTCGCCTAAGAGGGCGGCAGAATGAAAAGTACCGCAGGACGGGATCTTTGTCCCGTCCGGTAATAAACGAAAGTCTTGACGACTTTGGCTTCATGGCCATCCCTAACATCAATGACGAAAAAGTGGGAAGGTCCCGTGGAACCATGATTCCTTGGACTCAACAATACGATCCTTGTGGGAATATTTTTGTTTCCGCGATCGTTGCCGCTCTGCCGATTTTCGTCTTATTGGGGCTCTTGGCGGGTTTTCATGTTCGCGCCCACTACGCAGCCATCGCAGGACTTTTGGTCTCACTGGCCGTCGCAATCGGAGTGTTCCAAATGCCAGCGGCACTTGCCCTTTGGGCGGCTGCGAACGGAGCAGCGTACGGTCTCTTTCCGATCGGTTGGATCGTTTTGACTGCCATTTTTACGCACGACATTTCCGTCGCTACCGGTCAATTTGATGTCTTAAAGAGGTCCATCGCGGCTCTTGCCGACGATCGACGAATTCAAGTACTCTTAATCGCGTTCAGCTTCGGAGCCTTCATTGAGGGAGCAGCAGGGTTTGGAACACCCGTCGCAATTTCCGCTGCGATGCTGATCGGCCTTGGATTCAAACCGCTCCCAGCGGCGGGGCTATCGCTCATAGGAAACACAGCCCCCGTTGCATTTGGGGCGTTGGGTACTCCACTGATCGCGCTTGCGCGAGTCACGGAGCTTCCTTTGGAGTCGCTCAGCATGATGGTCGGGAGGCAGTTGCCTTTGTTCTCGCTCATCGTCCCCTTTTGGCTGATTTGGGTGATGGCTGGCTGGAAAGCAATGCTAGAAGTTTGGCCAGCTTGCCTTGCTGCCGGTCTTAGTTTTGGAATAATGCAATTCGCTGTCAGTAACTATCATGGCCCCTGGCTCGTCGATGTTGTTAGCTCGATTGTCTCCATAGCCAGCTTGGTCCTGTTACTAAAATTTTGGCGGCCCAAGTCGACTTGGCGATTCGAAGACGAGTCCGCAGCAGTCGCCGAAGTTGCCCCATCATTTCGACAGTCGTGCATTGCTTGGATTCCATGGCTCGTACTGTCCGTCATGGTTTTTGTATGGGGGTTACCTCAAGCCAAGGCCCAAATGAACACTTGGTCCAAGCCTGAATTCCAAGTGCCCGGTCTACATCTCAACGTCATTCGCACGTCGCCTGTTGTGGCCAAGCCAACTGCTGAGAAAGCAATCTTTGAATTCAATTGGCTATCCGCCACTGGGACTGCACTGTTTTTGGCCTCGCTTGTTTCAGGCTCTCTACTGGGACTTTCACCACGCAAACTTGCCGCTCTATTCATCGGAACGTTGCAGCGAACCACTATATCGCTCGTAACAATCGCCGTCATGTTGGCGCTAGGCTACACGACAAAGTACAGCGGCCTCGACGCATCGATGGGGTTGGCCTTTGCCAGCACAGGCTTTCTGTTCCCATTCTTCTCTCCACTGCTCGGTTGGCTAGGAGTTGCACTCACTGGGAGCGACACTTCGTCGAATGTTCTTTTCGGAAACCTGCAACAGATCACTGCCGAAAGGCTCGGCATCTCTCCGATCCTAGCGACCGCTGCGAATAGTTCGGGTGGTGTGATGGGTAAGATGATCGACGCGCAATCCATCGTCGTGGCAAGCGTAGCAACCGGCCAGCATGGCCAGGAAGGGACGATTCTGCGATATGTCTTTATCCACAGTCTCGTACTAGCCATCCTTGTTGGGGTCTTGGTTGCAACTCAAGCGTATGTTTTGCCACAGATGATACCTGTGCGATAGACGCGTGAGGTGCCGAACGGTTTAGCAGGGCCGAAACGATTGAGGACAATCGTTTTACTCTGATTCCATTTCACCAAGCAACCGACGGTAGGTACTCCGCGCGTGATCGTAAGCGGATTGGGCTTCTGCCAATTCGTCGGCCTTGTAGGTTCGCTCTTTCGATTTCCAACATTGTTCAACTCCGTCGAGGCACCACTGAGCACTGCGTCGACTGGCTCGAATCGGCTGATCCTTAACCAATACAAACACCGGATTGGTATGCGATGAAAAAGCGATTCGAAGTGCGACCCAACTACTTCGGTCGATTTTGACATTGTCAAAGACGATGTCATTGAGCGTACCGTCTGCTGCGATCTCCTTCGAGCTCACAGGTAAGGCGTTCACGATCAACTCGACTTTCACATTGCGCGAATTCGGCAAGCGGCTGTGCTCAAGACTCCACGAGCGCAGACCTCGACGATCGGGTGTTGTGATCGGAGTTTCTGGCAAATACGCGGCTACTTTCGCCGTGGCTGTTACTATGCCAGAAGCTGGGAGACGAAGCTCGCTTCCCTTCTCGCCCATAGCCACATCATTGACTCGAAAATCCATGAGGTGACTTCGGCCCTCCGATACGTAGTTGCGACCCAGTCGAATGCCGTCGCACCAATTGTCGTAGTCGAGCTTGCCGTCGAGTTTGACATAAGACCGCCCAAGCCCCACTCGTTCGCCGGTAATACATGGAAAATCTGTCTCGCCACTGGCGCGGACGCGATAGCCAACGTTGAGCGAATGGTACCACATGTTCAATTCCGAGTAGTAATTCGTGTCGACGGTCGAGATGAAATCAATAGCAGGCGTCTGGGTTCCATTTGGTCCCTCAACCTCGTGGGTGATGTCCACAACGAATTCATTGGCACCAATTCCGTTATATGGCGGGATAACGTAGTTCGGAAGTTCTTTCGATGGAACATCCAAGCCGTTGCCACTGTGTGCCGGTCCGCAAACCGCACCTTGTTTCTTGGCCCACTTGAGCGTGTTCAGACCCAGCGTTGGCCAATGCTGTTTCGATTCGCCTCCTGGATACATCTGGTCTTTCAATCGCAGTAGACACAGGTGACCTGATTGATGTGAGCCGAAACCCGATACCTCCACGTCGTAGCGCAGTAGATAAGGATAAGTGGAAACGACATCGTCTTTGCCCGTAAAGAACTTCTTTTGGTAATCAAAACATGGCCCCCAGGTCAGATTGCAACCGACCTTCAGATCCTCGCCTAGTATCTGCCGAAGC
>JBBRGW010000423.1:0-3709 GCA_038223525.1 Pirellulales bacterium | reverse complement strand
TGTTTTTTAGCGAGGGTTCGTTGCGCGACGCTCCGCGTGGTGACACAACTAATGTAGACCTTTTGTCACCGATCCGTTGACAAAACTCGTATGCAAAAGGTACGATCGTCAAGTGCAAATCGATTGCCGGTGTTTACCGATGCGGTTTCTAGTTCCACCCGTCCTTTCTCCCAATCAGAGCCCGACATGAAAACCCAGTTCAACGGACGAAATCAAAACCGTCGGTTTGGTTTTACGCTTGTAGAACTCTTGGTGGTCATTGCCATCATCGGCGTCTTGGTCGCGTTGCTTTTGCCGGCCGTTCAAGCGGCCAGAGAAGCGGCTAGACGCATCCAATGCATGAACAATGTGCGTCAAATTGGTTTGGCGATCGCGAATTACGAATCCGCAAACCGCCGATTTCCGAGCGGATGGACTGATTGGAAACAAACGACAAAACCCGGCTGGGGCGTTTGTCATGCACTCCTTTCGTTTATGGAGCAAAGCAATACTGCGAATCGATTGGATACCAATTTTGCGATCGACTCGAGCGTCAATGTTCCGTTCCTGCAGACCGTTGTGCCATCTTTTATTTGCCCCTCGGATCCGGCCGATTCCATTTTTGAATTAGGGTCCAATACCGGTCTAGACGAAGATGGCGGTCACAATATCGACCAAGGGCCCAAGTTGTTTCGCATCGCGAAATCGAATTACGTAGGGGTGTTCGGCACTTTGGAAATCGACGAATTCCCGTACAAGGGAGATGGCGCTTTCTTTGGCAACTCCTTTATTCGCATCCGGGATTTCACCGATGGCGTCAGCAATACGATCGTCTTCGGCGAGCGTGGCAGCCGATTGGGCGGATCGCTATGGCAAGGATACATTTTTAACGCCGCCGGTGCTTCGGCCCGATTCTTGGGATCGACAGACCACGTTCCCAATAGTCCCGTCGGACACTTCGATGACTTTTCGAGCTATCATACTGGCGGTGTGCATTTCATTTTCGGGGATTGCGCGACCAAATATATTTCGAACAGTATCGATTTGGAAATCTACCAGGCGTTTGCGACACGCGCAGGCGGTGAAGTCGCCCAAACATACGACTGACACTTTGCAAATAGGGAACTTGAATGAAATTCGCGATCTGCAATGAAACCTTCGGCGACTGGCCAATAGAACAGGGATTTCAAGCGGCTCGCAAGCATGGCTATACGGGCTTGGAAGTGGCTCCGTTTACGCTGGGTACAAATGCCCACGAAATCTCAGACTCGTTGCGAAAGGAGTACCGCCAGGGAGCTGAGCAACATGGTCTTGAAATCATCGGGTTGCATTGGTTGCTCGCCAAGACATCCGGTTACCATCTTACTACCGACGACCTGAGCGTTCGAAATAAGACAGCCGATTACTTCTGCGAGCTCGTAAAACTGTGCAGCGATCTTGGTGGCAAGCTTATGGTTTTGGGGTCGCCATTGCAGCGCAATTTTCCCGATTCAATGCAACACGAAGAGGCGATGTCGAACGCCGCCAACCTTTTGAGCAAAGTAGTCCCGAGCTTGGAGCGATATGGAATCCAAATCGCGATCGAACCGCTAGGTCCTCAGGAAGGGAATTTTCTAAACCACGCTTTCCAAGCACGCGAATTGATCAACATGATCGGGAGCCCGACCGTTCGATTGCATTTGGATGTCAAAGCGATGAGCAGCGAAGGAGAACCGATCGATGAAATCATCCGCCAAAATTCGGATATCCTGCTCCATTTCCACGCAAACGACCCCAATCGACTTGGACCAGGGATGGGCGAAGTAGATCAAAAACCAATCTTCTCCGCACTCAAGGAAATTGAATACTCCGGTTGGGCAAGTGTTGAAGTTTTTGATTACTCGCCGGGCGTTGATACGATCCTCGGCCAAAGCATGGCCAACATGCTAGAAGCGTTGAAAAGCTGATCATCGCAAGCGATGGATCGAAGAGAAACTGTGACTCCTATCCGCGAACTTTGGAATCGATTCGCTTGCGTTCTCTTGTCTTTCAAATCACTTCCATTTGGTCCTACGCACTGGGCTGGGCTGTTAAAAATTCGGTATTGACACCACATTTAGCCGTTTCGTTTTTGTTCCCAAAATTTTGTCTTGCCCCCAGTTGGCTTGTCCAACTGGTACAAAAGGATAGCGGCTAGAATCGCTCTTCCCACTTCTCGCGTCCCCAGCCCGCTTGCGGGCTGGAACGCAAGGTTCGTTAGCTAATGAACCTGATTCACCCGTGAAGCGAGGTCACGGGGGTCTTCGAAACGGTCGGTCTTTTTTCTAGCCTACGAACCGCGTTCACCAGGCGGCACGAGGCCGCCGGGGTCTGTCACGGAACAAAAGCTGCGCAATCCAAAACCAGTAGCAGTACCAGATTTTTAACAGCCCAGGCAAGCCTGGGCTGTTTTTCGTTCTGCCGCTCGCTTTTCTAGGGCAATGAAGCGATATAGGCAATCAAGTCAGCCATGCTTTGCAAATCGATTTGGCCTTCGAGCCCTTCCGGCATCAGCGATAGCTTCGACGATTTCATCTCGGCAATTTCTGATCGCGGGAGTACTTCAGAGATGTTTTCGCCTCGCAGCAATGTGACGCTCGTTTCCGACTCGTTAGCGACCATGCCTGTTACGATCCGTTCATCCTTGGTCAACACGGTGTAGTTTACGTATTGAGGATTCACTTCTCGATTGGGCTCGATCACGTTTTGCAAGATCGCTTCGGCGCCGCGAAACTTATAGGACGCAATGTTCGGAGCTAGCTCGTATCCGACACCTTCCAGCCGATGGCAAGCGGAGCAGGACTTCGTAAAGACCTGCTTGCCCCGCGTTTTGTCGCCATCCATGGAGAGTGACGCTTGATAGCGTTGGAGCACCTCTTGCCTATTGCCAAAGTCGGACGCTTTCCAAAGAGACGCAACCGCCGATTTGATCTTTGGGTCTTTGTGGTTTCGAAGATTGGCTAAGCGAGCGGGATCTAAGTCCGTCAATGCGAAGCCCCCCTGCCCTGCCCTGCTCAGCATGGCTTCTATCCATAAAGTTCGCGTGAGGATGACATCGGAAGCGGCTAGTCGCAATCGAGGGCTCAAGTTTGGCCACACAGCCAAAATTCGATTTGCCACCTCGCCGGATTGGTACTGCATCAATGCTCGCGTTGCAGCCTCTTGTAAAGGTTGGGCCACCCGTTGGTCTAAGAGGCCTGCGAGCATTTCAATGTCTGCGTCCAATAACTCCCATCGCAGCAATTCAATCGACTCAATCCTTTGATCAAGCGGTGACTGCTCGTCCAGGCATCGGACTCTGGCTTCGCGTACCAAACTCGTTCGGCCCGATTGCAGCGTTGGCAATTTGGCGAGCGTGCTGCTGCGTACGACCGGATCGGCGAATCGCGATTGTATGGCACTTAATAAGCCGATGCTAAGTTGCCGACGGAACTCACCGCTGGGAAAACTGGCGATCCGTTTGTCCAATGCAGCGAGCTGTTCGGAGGTTGCCTGTGCGCCGGCAAGCGTTGCGATCGATCTCCACATAGAACGCAGCGCCCCCCCCTGCCCTGCCCCGTTTGGCCCTGCCCCGTTTGGATTCTGATTGTCTATTTGCCCCCCCTGCCCTGCCCCGAGAGTTTCGAGGGCGAGGATTGCGTTTGAACCGATCGCGCGAAGGCCCGATGCGTTAAGCCATTTGTCGGATTGTGCGCTTGCTAGAAGTCGAATC
>JBBRGW010000422.1:0-3713 GCA_038223525.1 Pirellulales bacterium | reverse complement strand
ACGCGATCAAGGCAGAGGACCGGCAAGATCGTTCTTGGGAGGAGTGGTTTGATGCCCATTTGCATCAGCCGAATTTCATCGCGGGCGGTCCTGGCAACGCCACGATCTTTCCTAGGTACCAATCGCTAATTGTGTACCTTTCGGGGCACGTCGATACCAATGAATTCGACGAGCCGTGTTTGATTGTGCCTCGCGGGGGTAGTTCAAAGAAGACCGGATCTCAGGATGCTCCATGGTTCGGCACGGATCCGGTGCCGCTGAAGCAAGTGCTTGAAAAATTGTGCAAGGGGATGAAAGATCGAAAACGCAATTGGTGGAACAGCCAATCCCATCGAAAATTAATTGTTTTGGATATCGGAAAACTTTCCACGCGAGTTCAGATGGGCCCTACGTCGGAAAAACTGCATGAGCAGATTCGGAAAGTCGTGGAATCGCTCGATGAACCGGACCTGGCAGTACTGCTCAGTTGTGGCCCCAATCAACGAGCCTGGACGCTCCCTGAACGTGGTGGATCCAATTTTGGATTGCACTTCGCTCGCGGACTTGCTGGCGCTGCCGATCCCAAAGGAACTGGGCGGATCAATCTAGAACAGTTGGTAAGTTATCTAACGAAGCACATCGATGATACAGCCCAATCCCAGCGATTCGAATCGCAAACGCCTGTTTGTTACCGCGGAGGGGACGGCAAAGCGGTCAATGAGAAAGCGAGTAACTTCGAGCTTGCGTTTTCTAGTCAGAATCGTTTTTCGTCACCGCCTGTGGGGTTGAATCGGTCTGATTTTAATCTGCGAGATCAATTAGAGGATACTTGGAATCGATACACCCATTGGCAAGCCGATATGGTCGCGTTGGACCCGTGGACAACCAGCGAGGCGCTGTCGCGATTGTCTCTCGCCGAGAGCTTGTTGATTGCGGGCCCAGCACTGGATGCTTCTCTAAAACGTGAGCTAGAGAAGATTGATAGTCTCTTGAGCCAAACGCCAATCCCATGGCCACTTGGAGAAGTGAAAGGGCAGTCCAGGGTGCTTAATCAAGAGTTGGCGATCTCAGGGATTTTGACTGAAAGCCGCGAGAAGATGCTCGGATGGTTGGAACAAAAGACCCAACCGGATGGTAAAGTCTTGACGGAGCCACCCAAGACAGAGCCACCCGCATTAGAACGGCAAGCGGTCATCGCTTTCGCCTGGAACTGGATTGTTCAGCGTCGCGACAAGGGAACAGAGTTGATGCTTGTCGATTGGCAGCGGGTTGTGGCCATGGTGGAGCAAGCTGCCGAATCGCCGAACGCAACTTTGCCTAGTCGGGATGTGCTGTTGTTTCAAGCGATGATGTTCTCCGTTCGTGAGGCGACAGATCAATCTAATGCTTTGCTTCCGCGGATGGTCAAGGCAATCCCGCGATTTCTCGATGCGCATAGAAAACTAGAGGCGCTTAACAAAACTAGCGATCCGCGGTTGTGGCAATGGCTCGACAGTCAGCGTCATCTTCATCATGATTTCTTTGAATCCCTCGACAACTGGCTGCTCGCAACAGGCGACGGATTGCAGCGGAGCGAATCCCTGTTGAATCAATTGCTGGGCACCTCGAACGAAGAAAGCGCGTTGGATGTCGCGAGGACACATAAATTGGCGTTCGAATCCGGTTGGCTAGCGCACGATGAGCTTTCGCTGATGTTGCCTAATTTAGATTGGTTGGCGAATCATGAACCACAGCTCGTTGGAGAAGCAAGGATTCCGAATAGCGATGCTACTAAAGTCTTCAATCTGCATGCATTGCTAAGCCAATCCAAGCTAGATAGCCAAGGTATTGCGCTAATCAAAGATGTCGGAGCGATAGCCCAAACATGGAAGCAAACTTTCTTTGCCTCGGCGCAACGACTGGCGGGCGAACAGTCGACAATCGATCCCAAGTCGCGTAGAGACATTTCGCTTTGGCTACAGCAACCTGTCGATATGCGTGGGACACCGTCGACCAGGTCGATTCTGCGCAAAAAGCTATTGAAGTATCTCGAAGAGCCCATTTTCCTAACCAATGCCACCGACAAGCGTCCCGACGAACTGTTGCCAGAAGCCGGAAAGTTCGGAAACGGAAGATCCCTTACCAACGGCGAGATTTCCTTGGCTCAAGCATGGTGGCGGGAGTTGTCCATTCCAAACTCCGAGACGAATGCCAATGTTCCATTGGTGAAGCCAGACGGAAACGGTGCCATCTTTCGAAAGCAATGTGGCGATGCGATCGCTTTGGTATCGGAGCGAATTCGAGCCGCAGCAAACCAATTGAACTCGGATTCCAAACAAGCGGAGGCGCGAAACGAAGTCATCAAGATCGCCTGGAGCAGTCGGTTACTGGCCCCGTATTTTGTTAGTCCTTTCGGAGTTTGCCCGACTCGCCATCACTGGGCGATTGCCTATCAGTTGGACCGCATCGCGCATGCGAACCAAGCGCTCGACGATTTTTGGATTGCCCCATCGCAATCAAGTGCTTCCTCGGATGCTGAGTTCTACTCGGTTTTGGCCGATAACTACTTGAAGCTTGCGGAGTCGTTACCGGGACAATTGAAAGCAGAGGCGTTGGCAAATACCGCTCTCACTAAGAAATGCCGACTGGAACTTGAGGATAAGCGGGTTCAGTCCCGTTCATGGGAAAGTAACATTTGGTCGGGTTTACCGACCAAGCTGGCCACCGAAACGTTTTTGGATCCGGAGTTTCGAACCCCTGGAATCGATGCTGGAACAATCCTGTCGGGTAGCTACTTGCAGACTCCTTGGCTGGTCTCGGATCGTAAGCAGAACATTCGCGTAGAGTCAAAGGAGTCAAGCATATCCTCGCGCCCTCCGTTGAACGCATTCTTGAGGGGACGCATCACGGATGGGCCGCCAATATTTGCAAAAATGAGCTTGGTCCCTCAGCTAGAGTGGAATCTGAACCAGGGAGACACCAAGGTACGTGTAACAAGTGCAGTCTCGCCGCGGCAGATTCTTTTCGTTTTGGATTGCTCGGATTCATTCACCGAAGAAGAACACGAAAGGTCGAAGGAATCGCTTCTTTCTATCTTGGATCAGCTCCCTGAAGAAAACACGGAGGTCGGGCTATTAGTTTTCGGGCATCTTGCTCAATGGAAGCCGGCGGGCGACGGCAGTTGTCAATTCGCCGAGGGCGTTGTTGCCAATTTGCGGATCTCGACTGCGAACCGAACGCCGGAGAACGACATCGACTTGTTGGTCAGCATGAGAAAACTGAATGACCAAACCAAGAAAGAGTTCCAGAGAGTCTGCGATTCACTGAAGCAATTTGGCTTCACGCCGTTACACGCATCCATTGACCGAGGGCGTGAAGAGTTGAGGAAAGCCAAGCGTGCGGATTTTGCACAGCATCTGGTTGTTATCACTGACGGAGGGGACAACGTTTACACGGATGGCAAAGGGAACGCCGTTGCAAACAATCCGCAAGCGAGAAAGTATGCATTCAAAAAACCTCCTAAAGACATCAAGTCAGAGTTGTCCCGAGATGGGATAAAGGGACATTGTGTCAAGTATACCTTTGACACGAAATCAGGCATCGTTGACAGTATTCCGCTAATCTTTGAAGAAAAATCCATCTACGATGCGAGCAATAAGGATCAATTGAAACGCAAGCTTCGTTCCATCCTCGACCTCCGTACCTATAGTGTCGGAATCGACAACAAAATTGTGGAAAGAGAGTTTGACCAGACT
>JBBRGW010000421.1:0-3715 GCA_038223525.1 Pirellulales bacterium | reverse complement strand
AAGATTGGCGGATTTCGATCCAAATACCAATGGATAGAAGATCACGACTTGTGGCTTAGAATGAGTCGCGTTGGCCGCTTGGGAAATACCGATGAACTGGTGCTCTGTTATCGCTTGCATCCGTCCAGTTGCACTTGGTCCATGTCCAATTTGCGCTCGGAGTTGATGACTCAGTTGATGCAGGAAGCCCACGCAGAGCGCGGCATCCCAACAACGGGTCGGAAATCTGTTACTCCCCCATCGCGATCGTCTGCTGGTCCCGGCAAATGGGCTCGTAAAGCGGTACGGGGAGGATACCCACGAACAGCCCTGAAGCACCTGCGGAGATTGTGGAAACAAGACGGCTTAACGTGGTACACACTTAGGATGTTTGCTGAAGTCGGCTTGCGATTGCCAAGTGCAGCAAGTTCGCATCGCACGATTCCATCTGAAGTGTTTATCCCAAAGACAGACGTATGGCAGCAACGGACTGCTCAAACAAGCTGAGATCCATTGGTACGTTACGATTTCTCCCCCTTTGGGAAACGCTGTGCCGGCGTAAAGCCATATTTTTTTCGGTTCCCCGAGCGGTTCTTTGCTTACATACTTTGCTTTTCTAATGACACCAGGGAGGACGGACTTTAAAATGTCTGTTGTCAAAAATGCCACTCCCCCCGCTTCAACCCACCACTGCAAGCATGTTTATAACTACCCTCCTATCCCTCTGCATCAGTTCCAATATTTGTACTGTTGAACCAAGTCTGTTCGACGATTCAGACGCGATTGCCGCGAAACAAAATGAAACGGTTGCAAATGTGAGCGATGCTCCGCCGCAACAGCCACCTGCAAAACAAGACAAGCCGAAACCGAAACAAACAGGTGTCGGACCGGTTATCAACGAAAACAAAGCAACGCCGATCGATCGGATCAAAGTCCCAAAGGACTTCCGAGTTGAGCTGCTCTATTCGGTCCCTGGACAGGCAGAAGGATCCTGGGTCAATCTCTGCTTGGACGACAAAGGCAGGATGTTGGCCAGCGATCAATATGGTGGCCTCTATCGATTCCCACTTCCAACCATGGGCCAGACGATCGATCCAAAGTCGGTTGAAAAAATGGCCGTAGATATGCGCGCCGTGAACGGGATGGCCTTCGCATTTGGAGCACTCTACATCGGAGTCAACGACTACGAAAAGAAAATACCGTCAGGCCTTTACCGTGTTACGGATTCCAACGGCGACGACCAACTCGATAAAGTCGAATTGTTACGAGCTATCGTCGCAAATGGTGACCACGGGGTACATGCCGTCGTCCCCACGCCGGACGGCAAGTCCTTGTTTCTTATTTGCGGGAACAGCGCAAAGAAAACGCAATCCGAATCCACCTCTCCTGTTCCATCCCTATGGGGCGAAGACCATCTACTACCGCGTATGCCCGACGGAAAGGGCTTTATGCGCGACGTCGTTGGACCAGGCGGTATTATCTACAAGGTTTCGCCCGACGGGCAGAAATTTGAAGTGTTCTCGAACGGATATCGAAACATTTTTGACGCTTCGGTTAACGACGAAGGGGAGCTCTTTACTTACGATGCTGACATGGAATACGACTTTAATACCTCTTGGTATCGGCCAACCCGAGTCAATCACGTTGTAAGCGGTTCTGAATACGGTTGGCGAAACGGAGCAGGCAAGCGTCCCGAGTTTTACGCCGACAATTTACCCGCAACCATCAATATCGGTCCCGGCTCACCAACCGGTACGACGTTTGGTTACGGTGCAAAATTTCCAGCCAAGTACCAAAAGGCATTCTTTATTCTCGATTGGAGTTGGGGAAAGATGTGGGCTGTTCATCTTACCCCCAATGGATCTAGCTATTCTGCCACCAAAGAAGAGTTTGTTTCTGGTTCGCCACTTCCGATGACCGACGCAGTCATCAATCCTGCAGATGGTGCAATGTACTTCGCTATCGGCGGTCGTCGTGTTCAGTCGGGCTTGTATCGAGTTTCTTACACGGGGAAAGAGTCGACCAGTTCGGTTTCCTCCTCCTCTACCATCAGCGACGAGGTGGCCATGGCCCGCTCAACGCGTAAACAGCTCGAGCGATTCCATGGCGTCCAAAATCCAGAAGCGATCCGTATCGCTTGGCCGCATCTCGCCAGCAAGGATCGATTCATTCGGTGGGCAGCTCGCATCGCCATCGAACATCAGCCACTGGAAAGCTGGCTACCAAAAGCGTTGTCCGAACCCTCAGCGGAACTTCAGTTAGAAGCGATCCTCGGCGCAGCTCGGCTCGGTGGCGTTTGCCCTTCTTTGCGCGACGAGAGTTCTCCCGCAGTTGACCTCACGCTCCGTGAAAAACTTCTTGCGTCATTAGAAAAGGTCGATTGGTTAAAGCTTCCAGCCGATCGCCAACTCACTTACGTTCGCACACTGGAGATCATCTTCAATCGATTTGGCAGACCGGACGACGCCACGGTCAACCGTTTCATCGCTAAACTGGATCCAGCTTTTCCTAGCAAGTCTTTCGATTTGAATTGGCTTCTATGCGAAACTTTGGTCTATCTGCAATCGCCAACCGTTGCAGACAAAATAATTGCCTTGATCAATAGGTCGCCAAGTCAAGAAGAGCAAATAGAATACGCTCGCTCTCTTCGGGTACTTAAAACCGGCTGGACAAACGCAACGAGAACCGCCTACCTGGAGTGGTTCCTCAAGGCGTCCAACTTTCGGGGTGGAGCGAGCTTTGACAAGTTTATTGAATTCATTCGCAATGACGCGCTAAGCACTTTTACCGATGCCGAAAAAAAGGATCTGGAATTGCTCATTGCGCAAAAGCCGATTCGAAAATCCGCCATCGAAAATGTGGGCGCGATTTTCGCTGGCCGAAAAGAGAACGCTTACACGATGGACGAATTGGTGGTGTTGGCAAACGACCGGCTCACTCACAATGGTTCACTGAGCGAAGGGATTCGTAAAAGAGATCTCGATAATGGTCGCAAAATGTTCGGTGCAGCAGCTTGTTTCACCTGCCACCGCTTTGGAAACGAGGGTGGCATGACCGGCCCGGACTTGACCAGTTCCGGTCGCCGCTACTCCGTGAAAGACTTGATTGAGCAAATCGTTACTCCTAGTAAAGAAATCAACGAACAGTTCGTACCGATCGAGGTTGTCACGGAGGATGACGAGCGAATACGCGGCGTTGTAGTGAATCTCAACGGTGACACGATCACGCTCAATACAGATGCGGCCGATCCCAACCAACAAAAAACGATCGATCGCAAAACGGTGGTCAGCATTGGAACATCGAAGATCTCACCCATGCCACTGAACTTGCTCGCTCCTATGACAAAGGATGAGATCGTGGACTTGCTAGCCTACATACTCAAAGGCGTAGACCAGTAGGTCGAACGGGCCACATGCTTTTTTTTGCTCCCCCCTCGCTAGGGAAAGCTGTCCCATTGCAAGGCCCGCCGCTACGCAGAATAAACATCAGGACCGAGTCACTCTCGGCAAAAGTGACCTACCTGGGCTGGACTATCAGTTCACCATTCATCACCATCCAGTGGCCTGGAAAAGTGCATAGATACGGATATCGACCTGGCTCTTTGGGCACCTGGAAATAGATTGCTCCCTCACCGTTTGGTTCAACCACATCCGTATAACAAATCACATCTTGGCTCTCTGGTACGTAGTGACGCAGGTATGCATCCGGATCATTTACTAGCCGATTGGTCAAATCT
>JBBRGW010000420.1:0-3757 GCA_038223525.1 Pirellulales bacterium | reverse complement strand
TCCCGACGTGCGGAGTGTATCGAGCGAATTCCACGCCATGGCCAATGGTACTGCACGTTGTTATTCATCATCATGCAGATTAAGGCATTTGGGGCAGCAACCGAGAATTGCCATCCTCCGCCTTGGGATAGACTGCATCGTGGTCTACCAAAGCAGCGATCAATTTCTGCATCATTTGAGAGAGTTCGTTCGGCTTCATTGTAGCCAGATCGGTCTGCTCAAAAGGATCTTCGGCCAGATTAAACAGTTGATAGTGCGATCCCCCGGAAACAGCCGATGGAAAGTAGTGATAGATTACTTTCCACGACCCATCGCGAAGGACGGTGAAGTAGTCGCTGCGATGAGGCGCATGCGGATAGTGCATGAGGAAAGCTTCGTTCCTTATAGGATCGGGCTTTCCGAACAAAAGAGTATCGAGCCGCAAACCGTCCACCTTATGCCCCTCGGGCTGGTCAGCGTTGACCAGTTTCAAAATGGTAGGGAACAAATCGCATACGGAGGCTTGCTGAGATTGAATCGCCCCGGCAGGTATGGGCAATCGCTGTTGATTTTCATTATCTATTTTTAGGTCGGCCCATGCCGCAATGAATGGAACTCGCATTCCGCCTTCGTAGTGAGCCCCTTTTTTGCCGCGCAGCGGGGCGGAGCAAGCGACTTCATGTGGATTGCCCAACGGAGCATCGCTGCCGTTGTCGCCCAAAAAGAAGACAAGCGTGTTGTCGGCGACGCCGAGTCTCTCTAGATTTCCGAGGACATCGCCAAGCGACTTGTCCATTCCTTCGATGAGTGTCGCATACGCTTGCGCTTGAGGCGACTTGCCGGATGTTTTGTAGTTCTCTGAAAATCGCGGATCGGCATTGAAAGGCGCATGGACAGCATATTGCGGAAAGTAGAGGAAGAACGGCTTCTCGTCGTTTACGGCGTCCGCCACTTTTGCATTTGCCTCGATCGTCAGTGCCTCGGTAAGGAACGTTTTCGATCCATGGTATTTTTCCAAATCGGGAACGGCTTTATTGTCGCTTTTTCCGTTGAGCCCAAAATTTTTCTCGGCATTATAGCTACCCGGTTGGCCGATAGAAGATCCTCCGATGTTCACATCGAATCCGAGATTCAATGGGTTTGTACCTTCACTGCCGTTGGGGCCAAAGTGCCCTTTGCCGACATGAATCGTGCGATAACCATTCGACTGCAGTATCCTCGCAAGTGTTACGTTGTCCTTTTTGAGTCCATGCCAGTTCCAGTCCGGCGGGCCATTGGGTCCTGCATTGTTCGCGTCGGGGTTGATCCAATTTGTAGTGCGATGCCGCGCGGCATTTTGACCAGTCATCAGGGAGATGCGGGTTGGCGAGCAAACGCTCATCGCGCAGAATTGGTTGAACCGAATGCCGCGAGCGGCAAGCCGCTCCATGTTGGGCGTGCGATAGAAATCGTTCAATGGATAACGTTTTGGTTGCCCCAAACGGTCAGTTAAAAAAGGGACGGAGGTGTCCAAGACCCCCATGTCATCGACCAGCATGATGACGATGTTGGGCAGTCTGTCCCTAGCAGCTGCGGTCTGCACCCGGTTCCCCAAACAAAATGTTAAGGCTAATACAATACTCATTCCACATCTTAGGGTCTGCAGTCGTGTTTGGCTCATGCGAATTGGATCCGTGTTGGAATGGACGATGAGGGGAGCAATCCCCAAAGCGATGTCAAAAGATTCAGGTAAATCCGCAGCCTTTGCATCTCAATATTCTTTGGCTTTTAACCACAGCGGTGTTCTTTGGCTCTTTACCAAATCGGTTTCCAGTCCGCAGATTCTGTTCGGGCGGTTTTTAAATATTCGCTGATCGCACTTGCGATATCGGGATGCAGTGCTGCGACATCATGTGTTTCTGCGATGTCATTAGACTGATCGTACACGAGAACCGGCGCATCGGGGCTCCCTTTCCGGATCCCTTTCCATCTTCCTTTGAAGAGCGCCGCCTGTTTGAAGCCACCCTCGTGAAACTCCCAATACAGGAACACGTGCTGCGGTTGTTTGTCCGCGTTGCCAATCAGAGTTGGGACAAGGCTTAGCGAATCCGCATTCGGAGGTGTTTCTGCGCCGATCAGTTCGGCAGCAGTTGCCATCCAGTCTCCGAAATAGGCTGGGTGAGCTGATTGTGTGTTTGGTTTGACTTTGGTTGGCCACCATGCGATCAAAGGAACCCGAATGCCGCCGTCCGTTAAGCTACGTTTGATTCCGGTATAAGGACCTGAGGGATTGAAGCGTTTCAGATTGTGGTTGCTTTCGTTGTGCGGACCATTGTCACTTGTGAATAGAACCAGTGTATTGTCCGCGATGCCAATCTCTTTTAGGGTTGCGAGCATTTCGCCTACGTAACCATCCAATCGCGAAATCATGGCCGCCTGTCCTTTGTCGGGCTCTGGCCAATCCTTGTCAGCGTAAGGTCCGAAATCAGGAACTTGTGCACCATTCTTGAGAGCCTTGGTCCTTTCATTGTTGGCATGCGGAATGACCATGCTCCAATAGAGAAAGAAAGGCTTCGCGCGATTCTCCTTAACAAACTCGATCGCTTCTTTTGCAAATAGGTCGTCGGCAAAGACTTTAGCTTCGGTAGCGTAACCTGCGCCGCTATCACCTACTGGTGTAATCACATTGGGGATAGCAATCTTGGTTTCGTTTCTCCATAGGAAGTCAGGGAAATGGTTGTGAGCGTGAGATTGATTGAGATAACCATAGAAAGAATCGAAGCCTTGTTTGCGTGGCAGCCCCGCTTCGGCTGGACCGATATCGCCGAGTCCCCATTTGCCTACGAGGGCGGTCCGATAGCCGTTTTGCTGAAGAAGTTTCGCAACCGTGACATCGTCCGATCGAAGCGATTGAGCAGCCGGGTTCTTCTGTCCGGCGTTTCCGCGAACACGTGTATGGCCGTGATGCATACCGGTCATCAGCACGCTTCGGGAAGGAGCGCAAACTGTTGCACCGGAGTAGAAGTGAGTGAATCTCATGCCCTCGTTGGCCATTCGGTCAAGATTGGGCGTTGAAATGACTTTCTGGCCGTAGCATCCAAGGTCGCCAAATCCTAAATCGTCCGCCATAATCCAGATTAAGTTGGGTTTGTTCGGAGGATCTGCGGCTTGCGTGTTGAGTACCAGAGACAAGCAGCAGAGCAAAAAAAGGAGGCGAATCAATGTGAATTCCAATTGCAACGCAAGGTAAAAGTCAATTTGGCCGGGGTGCAGGCAAGGCGAGCTCGATTTTACACCGTGCGTCAGCGGCTGTCGCTGGGATACTTCGCGGTATTAGGTGTTCGCGGATGGACGTCGTGGAGTTGTTTCGGATGCACTAGTCCTAGACTTTGCGAACTAAAATGGCCAATGAACAATAACCAATTCGTCGACAGCCTTCTCGAAATGACTTGTCATTAGTTATTGGTCATCTTTGGCCTTTCGTTGACTGGGGAATCGGTCCTCGAGCCGGAGGAACGAGCACCAATTCGAAGGTGTTCAGTAAATCGAGGTTGCGTTTGCTCTTTTCCGCAACTTGCTTGATTTCTTCCAAGTCAGCAATGTTGAGCAAATAATTGCTGCTGAGCTCCTGGTTTTTTCGCATCTTCGGTTTGAGCGATTCCGCCTCGTTAGCAAGTGGTTTGGAGGTCGGCTCGGTGTGGCCATGGGGCTATATGCTGTTCTCTTGACGATTGGATTTATTGTCACCGTGTTAGGAGTCGGTTGGGCCGTTGGCGAGTTTGGATGGCGTGACGCTTGG
>JBBRGW010000419.1:0-3789 GCA_038223525.1 Pirellulales bacterium | reverse complement strand
GTTAGGCGAAGTAGCCGATTTTAGTATTGCCGAACGAGCCGTTAGGCTTGTGGATGGAGCAACGGTGCCGTTTGACTATTTGGTGGTAGCAACAGGGTCCACCCACCATTACTTTGGTCGCGACGCGGAATGGGAGCAACTGGCCCCAGGACTCAAAACCATCGAAGACGCGACCGAGATTCGACGTCGCATTCTCAGCGCCTTCGAGCGAGCGGAACGGACCGATGATTTGGCCAGACGCGCCGCACTGCTCACCTTTGTAGTGGTCGGTGGTGGGCCAACCGGAGTTGAAATGGCCGGCTCGATCTGCGAGCTTGCGCACCAATCCATGAAAAATGATTTTCGATCGATTGATCCAGCTTCTGCTCGTATCGTTTTGATAGAGAACAGCAAATTGATCTTGGATAGATACCACGCTTCGTTGTCAGAAATTGCTGCTCGCGATTTGAAAGGTCTCGGCGCGGAGATTTGGAACGAGACGCGGCTGATGGAGATCTATCCCGACCACGTAATTGTGAGTCAGGGCGGCAATTCCAAGCGACTCGATGCAAGTACGGTGGTTTGGGCCGCAGGGGTCAAAGCATCGATGCTTGGAAAGAAGCTTGCCGATGCCATCCAAAAACCGGAGTTCCTCGATCGTTCGGGTCGTATCGCTGTCGATTCGCAGTGTGCTGTGGCTGGTTACCCTAACATCTTTGTGACAGGGGACATGGCCGCGTATAGTCAACCAGATGGCAAGACCCTGCCTGGAGTCGCGCCCGTCGCTGTACAGCAAGGAGATTTTGTAGGGAAACTTATCGCAAGCTCCCTCCGTACTGGCAGACCTTCTAAAGCATTCCAGTATTGGGATAAAGGGAATATGGCAACGATAGGTAGATCGCGAGCCATTTTAGAAGCGGGCCGCATTCGCATGAGTGGAAAGATCGCCTGGCTCGGATGGCTCTTTATTCACATCATGTACTTAGCCCGTTTTGAAAACCGGATCCTGGTCTTGTTCCAGTGGTTTTGGAACTACATCACTCGCAATCGAACAGCCCGTCTGATCACCGGCGCCGAAGAACAGAATGTCCCGCACACCGCGAAAACCGCGCATACCGAGGAAGCTATTTCACCTCGCTGAAATCAGGCGTATCGTCGTCAACGTCGACAACCGAACTCTCCGATTGAATACCCCATTGCTGCAACCGACGTAATAGTCTCGCTCGAGAGATGTTCAAAAGCTTGGCTGCTGAACTCTTGTTCTGTGGGAACTTCTCTAGCGCTCGCAGAATCATCGTCTTTTCGACTTCCTCGAGGATCGAATCGAGATCCACTGACTCATCGACGTGCGTTTGTTCAATATGGGAAACGCAAGTTCGAATGTTCACGGGCAAGTCTTTTTCGGAAAGTTGTCCTTCGGCTTGGTTCTTACAGGCATATGCAAGTGCCTCGGCCAACTCCTCGATTCCGCCTGGCCACGAATACGCAGTTAGTGCATCCATAAAAGAACCAGCAATCTCGAAAGACCCAACAGTACTCTTCGATTGAGAGACAAACCATGCGTTTACCAATGTAGGGATATCCTCGATGCGATCCACCAGCATGGGCAGATCGATGCGAACAATGCCGATCCTCGCAAACACCTCGCTCCAAAGGACGTTTCGTTGCGATAATCTCGGCATGGCATCCGGATCACAAGCTGCAATGCAAATAGTCCGTTCGTACGTGTGGAGGAAAGCAGCCAAAATGGAAACGCATTCTTCGGGCAAGCTTTCGAGGTTATCAAGAAAAAGGGTGGGTGTGGTCTTCGAATTGCTTTTACTTTCATCGACCACCTCAAGCATGCTAACCATCAACTCGCTATCCATCAACGAACACTCGATCCGGACCATCGAGTCGACGATATCGCTTTTTCCGATCGCATTCAATTTGCGTCGTTGGGTCTGAATTGACTGTGCCAGCCAAGATCTCCCAGACCCCGGCGGACCAAACGCTGTCAAGGAGACTTGGTTCGCAATCGCAAGTTGCACTTGCTCAAGCGCTCGACGCGAGCCAGCCGAAATGCCTTGCAAATACCACATGTCATCCAAATGCAAATATTTGGCCCTATTGGCCCGCATGATCTTTTGTGCGTTCGCCGTTTGCTCGTCGAAGATTTCGGTGAGTGCGATACGCGAGGTTGGGCAGAATGCACACAGTATGCAACCGTCCTGCTCGAGCGGTATCAAGCAACGGATCCAAGCGGTAGATGTAGAGGTTGCACCGGATGCCGGATCGGAGTGCGCTACGGACTCCGAATCGGTCGCGTCAGTAAAAAAACTGGGACGACCAGACTCGGGGATCAACTTCAGTTCTTTGCGATTCCAATGAATAGGCAATGCAAAGAACGCAGTGAGCGGGCCATCCAAGACTCCATCGGCTGGCACCTCCGCGCTGCATTGCAGTCCCAGGAGACTCTCCGCCGATCGGCCTATGAAGAGCCCCATGGCTTCGTTGGCAAAGACGAGAGTGTTGTCTTCCGAAAGAACGCAAAACGGGGTCGATGAACTCCCCAACAACCTCGCGATTTGGCGTTTGGCTACAGAGCGGTTGGGGTCATCCATTGTGGACTCAGGTGGAAACGAAAAAACACTGCGTAGTCGGGAGACCAACGCAGTGTTGCGGGAATTGAGCGTTCCTCTCGGCAGACGTCTAGAATACGTCGGTCAAGAAATGGTGCCCCCAATGGTATCGTTGAGCGGTTGGATAATAATTGTACCACTTGCGATTGTAAACTGGGATCTGCATTTCAGCAGGGTAGCGGTGGTAGAGACTGTCGCTGCTGCGGAAGTACTCATTGCCATAAAAGTTTTGCGGGTAGTACACGTATGGGTAGTGATTGAATCGCTCATAGTCGCGATTGCTGGCTGCACCACCCCATGCTCTACCATATGCTTGAGCCTGCGGCTGCGCCTGCTGGGCTTGAGCGTCGTCATACGATGCCAAACCAGCGACAAGTGCTAGTGCGGCGACCAAAAAGGCCTTGCGGACCATTATAAACCCCCCGGTTAAATCGAATTTCCTTCGCTTCTGCGATCGTTCGTTACAATCGGCAAGAAGAGCACAGGGAGTTGAGCTTTTTATTGATACAATCCGAATCCGGGGCACAAACCTAAGGGAAATTCATGTGTTTGGCACCGTCAGAATCACAAAACTTCAAATCCCAATTCCCAAATCTGAAATCTGCGATCCGAAAATTCCGTAGGCGCTCGACACTTAACGTCGCAGGACCGTATCCATCACACTCCGTTTGATGGGTACGGTAAAAACAAGCACGGTTAAAGATCCATCAACGGCGCGTCCGCATCGCCAAAGCGGTCGATCGCGACGCCCATTCGATTGGCCAGGGCGATATACAAACTGCAAAGTCTGCGATCGCTATCCGGTCGCTTTTCGTAATCCAAAACGCGACCTGTTTTGAGCAAGCCGCCCAAACCACCCGCTATTAACAACGGTACCTTTTGCGAATTGTGCGCGCTGCCCGACCACATGTTGTTGATAAAGAGAATGCAGGAATGATCCAATACGGTCCCATCCCCTTCTTTCATTGCATCCAACTTGCCCGCCAAATAGGCAAACTGACTGCAGTAGTATCTTGAGATGCGTTCGAACTCGTCGGACCGATCGTTGTGCGAAGCGGAATGGTGCGCATTCCTCGCATCCAAAAACGGATAGAACAAACCGGATATGTCGCGACACAGCAGCAAAGTCGCGATGCGAGTTTTGTCGGTTTGAAATGCCAACGCCACGATATCGCACATCAGCCGCATG
>JBBRGW010000418.1:0-3790 GCA_038223525.1 Pirellulales bacterium | reverse complement strand
CCCCGCCATTTGCACCCTTCCCGCCGTCAGCGCTTGCACTCACATCGCGAGATGCCGTCTCAACAAACTCGAGGGCCCGCTTCGTTTCGGACGCGGTGGGCTTGCGACCGTAAGCAACTTCATACGCAAACTGCACCCGCGCTGTTTGGTCCATCGAATGCTCTAAAATTTTGATCGCAAAAGCATCCGCCGAATCCATGATCAAATCGGAATTCATCATCAACAAAGCTTGGGGCGCGACGACCGTTGCGTTGCGATGACCAGTCGGCATAGTTGGGTCAGGAAAATCAAACTGCTCGAACAACGTGTAAACATTGTTTCGAATCAATGGCAAATAGATACTGCGTCGCAAGCTATCGTATTTCGTATGATCAATCGATGTATGATCGAAGACAAATTGGCGATTGCGCAACGGCACTGTTTTGCCACCCATCGATTTATCCAATCGACCGCTGACCGACAAAATCGCATCGCGGATTTGCTCTGCGTCCAGCCTATTGAGTCGAAACTTCCAGTACAACCGATTCTCCGGATCCACTTGCTGGAAAGCGTCCTCGTCTGGATTGGACGAAGCCATCTGGTAAACGCTCGAAGCAAGTAACAGCCGATGCAAATTCTTTATCGACCATTCGTTCTCAATAAGGTAGTTTGCCAACCAGTCGAGCAATTCAGGATGAGAAGGTCGATCGCCCAGACTGCCGAAATTCTCGGTTGAGGAAACAATAGCAGATCCAAAATGCCACTCCCAAATTCGGTTGACCATGACGCGCGACGTCAATGGATGTCGACTGTCGACCATCCACCGAGCTAGTTCCAATCGACCGCTTTGTTCCGCTGGCAACGTTGGTTGCGAATCGTTAGCGAACATGACTTCAGGGAAACCGCGAGGTACTTTTTTGCCCAAGTTGAGATGACTACCTCGGACGTGGATCGCTAGTTCCGAGTTTATGGTTCCGTCGGCCACTCCCATCGCAGAGGGAATTTCCGCTGCATTGCTTTCGAAAATCCTAGACTCCTCGCAAAGTCGGCAATACTCTTCATAGGAATCTGCATCCAATGCAAATTGCGGTTGGGCGGGAACGGCAAGAAATCCTGACGTATCGTACAACGCGAACCGTGCGGCTTCTAATTGCGGGTCGTCGATGGCGTTGGCTTTGGGATTGGATTTGCGAGCGACCTCCATCGCAGCGTTCGCTGCGGCAAACAACGGACGATAATGCTCGTCGATTCCAGCCAAATCATGACTCTCTACGAATTCATGCCATCTGCGAAAGAAGGGATCGTCCCGATGGTTATCGAGATACCTTCGGCTGTGATGCAAAATTCGCGGATGAAGCGATTGAGGTTCGGCAATGGCTTCGATCTGAGTAATGGGAGTCTCAAGATCAAATTTGGCTGCCGCCACGAGATACTCGACGGCTTTCGCTCTCGCTTCGTTTTGGATTTTCGAGGTAGCCTTGCTCTTGAGCGAAGAAGCAGCGGCCTTCTTTTCCGCGATTTGTTTCTCGACTTCCTTGATTGCCGAGCTCTGTTCTTCGGAAGCAAAGGAGTATTCGTGCCAATGTTTGATCGCGCCCATGTTCGTACCGTCAAACGTCTTCGTGCTCTTGAAGATTGCTGCTAGAGCGTAGTAGTCTGTCTGTTTGATCGGATCGAACTTATGATCGTGGCAACGAACGCACCCCAACGTCATTCCGAGAAACACTTTCCCGATTGTATCGAGTTGTTCATCGATCGTATCCATCTCAAGCTTTTCGCGGTCAGGCTCAGCAAGTACCTTGGCTCCAAGCAACAGAAACCCCGTCGCCGTTTTCGTCTCTTGGTTTGTATCTTTCATGAGATCCCCCGCCAGCTGCTCGACGACGAATCGATTAAAAGGCTTGTCTTGGTTCCAAGCATCGACAACATAATCTCGATATCGCCAAGCGTTTCCAAAAGCAAGGTTCTCGTCCAGTCCGTTGGAGTCGGCATATCGCACCACATCGAGCCAATGACGCCCCCATCGCACACCGTAAGCCGACGAACTCAAAAGTCGCTCAACGACATCGCTATAAGCGTCCGGGGACTCGTCTTTTAGAAACGCGTCCACTTCTTGCGGCGTCGGAGGCAAGCCGATCAAGTCGAAGGTCACGCGACGAAGAAGCGTTCGCTTGTCGGCCGGAGGCGCGGGGCTTAGTCCACTCGCATGCAACTTGGCAAGAACAAAAGCGTCAACAGGTGTTTTAATCCAATCCGAATTGCGAACTGCTGGTGGTGTTGGTTTCGATATCGGCTGCAACGACCAGAATTTGCGTCCATCCTCGATGCTCATACCGACAGGTCTCGGTGTCGTAGCAGGTGCGATTTCAGAGCGAGGATCTGGTGCTCCGATTGCGATCCATTTTTCTAGCGTCTTCACCTCGGCATCCGACAATTGTTTCTTGGGCGGCATCTTCAATTCAGAATGCGTATACCGAACCGCTTGGATGAGCAAGCTATTTTCGGGATGGTTTGGAACGATGGCAGGGCCAGAGTCACCTCCGATCAAGAGCCCCTGTCGCGAGTCGAGCGAAAGCCCCCCTTTGGATTCTGAGCCTGAATGGCATTCGTAACACTGCGATACAAGGAGCGGTCTTACCGATTTCTCGAACTCCTCGATGCCAGCCACATCAATGCCCACCACATCGGGCGATTGATTTGCGGCCCAGGCATGATGTTCCAGGCTGGCCAAAACGAATGGAACGATCAACCACGAGATTGCCAAAGCAATTCTGAAGATCCTTTGCCTGTTCGGGATAAGACTCGCCGCAAACGCTGTCATGAAACTGTCTGCAGTAGAACTGCGAATAGTTGGGGTATTGGTGGGATACTTGGTGGGACAACCAAATTATAGCACGACAACAGTCTGACACGGCGGTCCCTGCCCCCTATTGGCTCGTCCAATTGGTGCAAAAGGTTAACAGCTAGCATCGCTTTCCCCCGCTCCTCCCGTCCCCAATCTGCGATGGGCGGCCGCCCATAGTACCAATCACACTCTGTGTGATTTCCCCATTTCCAAACCCTTGGTTTTTGAATCAGTGTGGCACGGCGGTCCCCGCAGTGATTTCCTTCCGAAACGACTCAATCCAATTACCAACCTGCATTTTGCCACCATCGCCCCAACTGCCCGCAAACGAATCAACGGTCGATAAAAGTACCTTTCAGCCCTATCGTCACCCGAGACCAGAAACCGCCACAATCGCCGAATAAACCTTCACAATGCAAGAAAATTGCGGATTGTATTTGTGGTTTGCAAAAGGCCGATTTGCCGATAGAATTTAGGTTAAAGGAGTTAGTCGCTTCTTTTCAACATTGAAGACCCAGTGTTTTCATTGATGGCGAAGTAGCTCAGTTGGTTAGAGCAACGGCTTCATAAGCCGTGGGTCGCTGGTTCAAGTCCAGTCTTCGCTACTCCTAGTGAGGTATAGCAATCTCTGCCGTTATCCCTAGTTCAAAACCGCGTTCCAACGACCGTTGATGTTTTGGATGGTCGTCTTGAAGTCTTTGGGCCCGAAGCATCTCAGGTTCGTTTAACCAATATCGCGGGTCCACGGACGAATGGCGTTTTTCAATCCATTTCCCTTTCGTCCATTTCTTGCATTGGAAGCCTGGAATTCGATATTTGAAATCGGATCTTGAATCACGACGTGGCGGACGCTGCTAAATTGGAGCTGTGTTTTCACTGGCCCCCGACGAGCTTGTCTCGTCGGAGCCTACGGTTCTTAGCTAGAACGCACCTTCCCCAGGAGTTGGACACACTTGATTCGGTCGC
>JBBRGW010000417.1:0-3794 GCA_038223525.1 Pirellulales bacterium | reverse complement strand
GGGAAGCTAAAGCGCGTTGGTCACACTTGGACCTCAACGATCTCAAAGCCGGCCAATACAACGATTTTACACTCGGCTGCAATTGGTACTGGAGTGACCGAGTTCGCATGATGTTCGATTGGATTCACCCGATCACCAGCCAACAAGCAGTCTTCGGCGCAACTCAATCCAACATTCTCGCAAGCCGATTCGACTTTAACTGGTAAGGCTATCATTCCAATGACGATTCCAACGCATGCCATCCTTTCTGTATCAATGTCCACCAGTTTCGCATGCTTTTGTTTAGGCTTGTTTACGACTCCAAACGCAGTTGCACAGGATCGATGCTGTGCCCATTGTGGCTGCCATGAACGTGTCACCAAGATCTGCCGATTCGTGCGAGAAGACAAGAAGATCACGGCGACTTGCTGGGGAGTCCAAGAGGAATCGTTTTGCGTGAACGGACCGAGTTGCGAAGGGTGCAAGCATTGCGAAACCATTTGCAAAAAAGACAGAAGCGATAAAGCGGATGTCCAAGTTTGCTCCAAACCCAAGACGCTTACATGGACGAACTGGATCCCACAGGCGAACGCATCGATCTTTACGAAAAAGAAACTGATGAAGAAAACAGTGACCAAATCGGTCCCCAGTTTTCGCTGGGTGGTGGAAGACCTTTGCGATCGATGCCGTGCGGAGATAAAGGCTAAGAGCGATAAGCCGGAAGTTGGGGCCGTGCAACCTCGGAACAATGGACCTTTTGCTGGTTAGCCACGTACCTTATCAAGTTAGGAATTGGAGGGTTGAGAGACGTCCGCGTTCAGTGATCATCGTCTTCCAAACAAACGGCGCAGCTATCGAGTTCTTCGGCGGGCCAGCGTTTGACTAGACTTCCATTTTGTTCCGATGTCGTTCGGGACTTTTGATAGGCGCGGCGGTGTTGCATGGTTCGCGTCAAGTCTCCATGCGAGTTGAGCATCAATCGGCTCTCTCCCATCTGCCACGGCAGCACATAGGCACCTGCCATCGCGTCTACTTGCCGAAAGTATTCGCGACATCCTTCAGCGTCGAGCACTCGTCGTACCAGACGCGTAATCTTGCCCTGAATAGCATCCCATTGATCCGGCGAGGGTCGCTCGGCCGCTGGCTTTGCAAACGCTTCTTGAAAACCACGGATCTCCTCGTCAGTGATCAGCGCCTCTGGCAACGACACCACCATCGCGCGAATGACCGACGGCAGCGGTGCAATGGCCGTAGCGATGTTGCGGGCAACAGCCTGATGTGGGCAACGGATTTCGACGACCCGGGGCTTCGTCGGCGAGCTGCACCCGTCATGGTGATAGTACTCCGCTTGGCTGAGCTTAGAAATGCTCGACTTGCCTCGCACTTTGCGATACGAGGGCGCATCGGTCTGAACATTTTGGCAAATCACCAAGCCCTCGGTTTCAATGAGCTTGAACAGCGACTCTCGGTTCTCAGGCGTGAGCAGGATTGTGTGCAAGTAATCATCAGCCAAAGTGTTCGCCTCAATATCCAACGGACGGTCGAGTACCAATCCGAAGCAATGGGGTCGGGCGGTCGGAAATGTGAAACCACCGAGTTGGATGGTGGCAGTTTGGGATTCTATGGTCATGCCATTGTTTTAATCGATTGCAAGACGATTGCCAGCGGTTGACGCTAAAGTTATGAGCAGCCGGCAAATGGCCAATCTGCTTTTTGACCCTCATTGCCGGCTTGGACGGGTGGGAGCTTACTTGGCAACCGCTGGTGGAAAGCTCAATAGCATGGAGTGCCACTAAGCGTTAATCGCTTTTTCGATCGCTCGCGTCAAACTCTTGGGGGATGTGGTTGGCGAATATCTACCGAGCACCGCTCCATTTCGCCCGACCAGGAATTTTGTAAAATTCCATTTGATGCTCCCACTGCCCAAGAATCCTTTTGCTTTCGACTTCAGCAAGGCAAAGAGTGGGTCTGCATTCGGTCCGTTGACTTCGATTTTGGAAAACATCGGAAACGTGACGTTGTAGTTAAGTGAACAAAATTCCTTGATCGACGCTTCGGCTTTCGATTCCTGCGCACCGAACTGATTGCAAGGGAACCCCATCACGATAAGCCCGCGATCTTTGTAGGTCTCAAATAGCGATTGGAGTTGTTCGTACTGGGCTGTGAATACACATTTGCTTGCCACGTTAACGATCAAAAGGACGGAACCGCGATACCTTTCGAACGAAAGTGTCTCGCCATCGATGGTTCGAACCGAGAGATCATAGAGAGAGGGTGCTATAGAGGCGTTGGTCAAAATCGATTACGTTCGGAAAGAGGCTATGTTATGACATGACCGGTTCGGATTCGTGCAGCGGTGCAATCTCATGAATAAACTTGGCCGACAGCCCGAGATCGGGCAACAGTTGTTTGCAAGTGATTCTAGAAGACTCGTAAATAACAGGAAGGCCACTACCGGGATGCGTTCCTCCACCTACCAGATAGACCCCGTCCAACTCCTCGAACTTATTGTGCGGCCTCAAGTGTAGCATCTGACCTAAATTGTGGGCCAAGTTGAACGTTGCCCCGCGGTACACGGAGAAATCGTCACGCCAATTCGCCGGTGTAACTATTTGTTCGTATTCGATCCTCTCTCGCAGGTCCGCCATCCCGACCTCAGCCAGTTTCTTGAAAGTAAGCTCTCGAAAGGCCTGCGTTTGCGCATCATCCCAAGGTGTGTTGGGATTCAAGTGCGGGACGGGAACCAGGACATAAATCGTGCTCTTGCCCTCGGGTGCAAGTGTTGGATCGGTCACGCAGGGGTTTTGCACGTAGACCGATGGGTCATCGGGAAGCACCAGTTCCTTTTCGATTTGACGCAGATTGCGAGCGTAATCCTTCGCGATGTGGATGGTGTGGTGTTTGAGGTGGTCGTAACGTCCGTTGATCCCCAGATACATCATGAATGTAGAACAGGAAAACCGTTTCTTGGCGATCTTCGCATTGGACCATCGTTTGCGAAGATTGTCCGGCACCAACTTTTGCATCGAGTGAGCGAAGTCGGCATTGATAACAAACGCGTCGGCTTCATAGCGTCCGTGCGTCGTGACGACTGCAGTTACTTTTTTTCCGGTGAATTCGAGGCTCTCGACAGGCTCATCGGTTCGGACATCACATCCCAGTTCGGAGGCGATTGTCGCCATCCTCTCACTCACTTGGCCGCAACCACCGATCGGATGAAACACACCGTATTCGTACTCGAGGAAAGACAAAATGGAAAAAAGACTGGGGCACTTAAAGGGTGACATGCCCAGATATTTAGCTTGAAAGGAAAAGGCGATGACCAACCTCGGGTCGCGAAAGTAGCTTTGCAATTCGCTTCCGAGCGTCTTCCATGGTTTGACCAGCGATGCGGCTGCGAGAACCGAGGGACGCAGCAGGTCGAGCATGCTGTTGAAAGGGGACTCCAAAATAGGGCGGAATTTCTCAAGCTTGTGGCGATTGTGATCGAGGTACTTTTTCAGGGAGCCAACGTCCTGTGGCGAAAGCTCTGCAATTTGACGATCCATTTCGGCAAGGTCGTTCGTACAGTCCAAATGTCCCCCAGCACCAAAGGAGACGCGATACTGTGGGTCTAGCCGTTTCATCGGGATCTCTACATCGATATCGCGACCGATCGACTGAAAAATCTCCTTTAGAATTCGCGGGTAAAGGTAAAATGTTGGGCCCGTATCGAATCGGAATCCATTAGCGTAGATGCTTGCGCACCGCCCACCCACTTGGGATCTGGATTCGAGAATGGTCACATCGGCGCCGCCATGGGCCAATTGCATCGC
>JBBRGW010000416.1:0-3824 GCA_038223525.1 Pirellulales bacterium | reverse complement strand
TCATATTGAGGTCGAATGTTTGGCTCGATCATACTGCGATACAAGTAACCGAACGAGCGGAAAGGATGCCAGAGTTTGGGGTTTTCGATGCCCGACCGAAACATAGCCTCGGTCCCAATTTCCACGAAGTTCAATTGGAAGCGTCGAGCAAGACCTGAAAAATAACCATTTGTCGCCAAGGTAACTTCATGCCCACGACGCTTGAGCTCCAGCGCTAAGCCAACGAAGGGATGAACATCTCCCGCGCTCCCTAGCGGCATGACTAAATAATGCATTTGTGTTCTTTGGTGTTTCGGAAGGCGATCGGCGGGCAGTGAGATATTAGGCGAGTGGCAGAAGGAAATCTACCCGTGGAGAAATGAACCGTCTTCAACAAGCAAGGATGTCCGTTGATACATTTCTTCAACGCCATTGCCTAAGTCAAAATGCGATATTTTCATCCGGCTCTCGCAATTGCGGTTTGCGTTCGAGTTGAGCGAGGTCGCCTGCAAAGAACGGGCGGGGCAGTGGCATCTCGCGAGATTCGATGGAATACAAAATGCGTCCGCTCGGCTTGTCGAATCTCATTTCGCGGATGATTCCCAAGCAAGGATCGTTTTCTTGGAAGTGCGAAAGGACTTCCACACGATCTCCAACGGAATAGCCTTCGTCATCCAATCGACGCCACATCGTTGGCTTGACCCGCACGGATTGATGACCGTACTGCAAGCGATAGTAGAACCCGTCGAAGCTATGACGACGAAAAACTCGCGAGCTAGGTATCCACTTTTCGACTTGCTCCACATCTTCGGGATGAATCCACTCAATGCCATCGCAAGGCCATACCAGATAGGCACCGCAGTCCGGCATAGTTGGCCAAATTGTCATTTTTTTTTGCTCTCTTTAGTCGCTACAAACATTAGCTTCAACTCAAAGCGCAAGCTCCACTGGAAATCATACCTTTTTTCTATTCGACAATCTCGCACGAATCAAGTTACCGCGCATTGTTGGTTAGACGAATGGAACTTGAGATTCACGAGACTCGGTAATGACTAACTCTAAACCGCACTACCTACTCTTTTGCGACGGCAATGTTCCGGCGCTTGGCGGTGAGAGTGTGGGTAGTCAACGGGGTCGATGGCGGTTTGTATTGGAAGACCTTGCTTCCGGAGAACGCGTCGAAGCTACCGATCAAGAAGGTGGGTGCGCTCCAGATCGGACGGCATTGGTTGCGGTATTGCGAGGGCTCGAAGCGTTGGAGCAGCCGAGCCGAGTGACATTGGTAACAACCAGCCGCTACGTAACACGCGGTCTCCAATACGGCTTATCGGAGTGGCGGGAAAATGACTACACCTGGGAGCACTTTGGAGCGGTCCAACCGATTCGGAACGCGGATATTTGGAAACGCATTGACCGTGCGTTGGCGTTTCATCAAGTGCAGTGCCGCTGGATGGCGCAAGATGTCGCTGAGACTACTGAAGAATCCCCACAATGCAACGACTCCAGAGAAATGAAATCAGCCAACGCATCACAGGTTGCCGCCGTCGCAACAATGTCACCGTCGACGATTTTAGCGTCTGCTGCTTTACCGTCCGCTTCTTTACCGTCTGCTGCTAATCCGACACACCGATCTCCCCAAAAGCTGGAAGGGGCGAGAACGACCGTCTCGACTTCCAAATACCAAAGGGTATATGTGGATACTCCTTGCGTCGGAGGGCCGGTGGCCGAGTCCAATCACAGGGTATTCAATCTCGATTTGGCTCCTGGCACACCGAACGAGGGGCCAGGGCTGAATCAACAAAAAGCACGAAGTTTACCTACTTTGTTCGAAAAATCCTCTTGGTCGCTAAATCGCATTGCGCATGGGTGCCTATGGCCCTTTCGGATTGTTTTTCGCGCCCCTGTTTGGCTTTGTTGCCATTCTTGGGAGGCAATCTTAGCCATAGACGAGTGGCTTGAGTCCTTTTTGCGTTGCTTACTTTTGCTCGACCCAAGCAAAAAGCCAACGCGACATTAGCTGGTGCACACGGCCAGCGAACCCTAGCGATACACCTAATCATTTTCATTCGGTATAACCATTGGAGAAATTGTGCATACCCAGATCAACCTGAATTCCTTGTGCAGCATCATCGACGGCGTCAGTGCGGACCCAGCAAGCGTTTTGGGCCCCCATGCAATTCATGTCGATGGCAGAAATGCAGTTGCAGTACGAGGCTATTTCCCAGGTTTCGATCAAGCGTGGTTGCTTGACGAACGCAATGCGGCCACTCGACCGATGCGTCGTATTCACCCATCAGGGCTGTACGAAGGATTGATACCACAGCAAGATTCCTCTCCTCCCCAATACCGGTTTCGACTTTCGAACTCGAGCGGAAAGACCATTGAAATGCAAGATCCCTACGCTGTCCCGAGCATGATCAGCGACTTTGACCGGCACCTATTCAATGCGGGTCAGCATTGGAAAATCTACGAAAAACTGGGCTCCCATGTTAGGGACGTTGACGGCAACACGGGAGTGAATTTTGCAGTCTGGGCTCCTAACGCGCAAAGCGTTCAGGTCATCGGAGATTTCAATCATTGGGATGGCCGTTCGCATTCGATGCAAAAGCAGATTCCGTCTGGCATTTGGGAATTGTTTGTGCCGCAAATCGGCGTCGGCCAAAAATACAAATACCGCGTTCGCATGCAAGACGGCCAAGTAGTCGACAAGACAGATCCGTACGGGTTCTTTGCCGAATTGCCACCGCGAACCGCATCCATCGTGCAATCGCTAGACAGCTATCAGTGGAACGACAGTCAATGGCTCGAGCGACGCAAGAACGAAAACCAACTCGACAAGCCGATGTCGGTCTACGAAGTCCACTTAGGCTCCTGGAAAAAGTGCGAAAAAGGGGTCCATGGTTGGATGAACTATCGAGAGATCGCTCATCAACTTGTTCAGTATTGCAAAGAGATGGGCTTCACCCATTTGGAGCTGATGCCGGTTTCTGAGCATCCATTTACGGGCTCCTGGGGTTATCAAACCGTTGGCTATTTCTCGGCGACCAGTCGTTATGGTACTCCTGAGGACTTCATGTACTTCGTCGACCATTGCCACCAAAATGGACTTGGAGTGATCATTGATTGGGTACCAGCCCACTTCCCTAAGGATTCGCACGGACTGCGTCAATTCGACGGCTCGTCGCTTTACGAACACGCCGATCCGCGACAGGGCGAACATCCCGACTGGGGAACCATGATTTTCAATTTCGGACGCAACGAAGTCCGAAACTTCTTGATCGCTAACGCTTTGTTCTGGTTGGACAAGTACCACATCGATGGCCTTCGTGTCGACGCAGTCGCATCGATGCTTTATCTGGACTATTCACGCAAACAGGGTGAATGGTTGCCGAACATTCATGGCGGCCGGGAAAATCTAGAAGCGATCCATTTGCTTCGCGAGTTCAATATCCAAGCCCATTCTCAGCACCCAGGCGTGCTGACCATCGCAGAGGAATCCACGGCTTGGCCCGGCGTTAGCCGACCAACCGAGGATGGCGGCGTGGGCGTTTCACTCAAGTGGACTCTGGGTTGGATGAACGATACGCTCCGTGACATGCGCAACGATCCCATTCATAGGCAATACCACCACAACGAGCTCACCTTTAGCTTGATCTACGCCTTTACGGAAAACTTCACGTTGCCGCTGTCGCATGATGAAGTGGTTCACGGCAAGGGGGCATTGATCGCGCAAATGGCAGGCGATCTGTGGCAGAAATTTGCAAATCTCCGATTGTTGTACTCGAGCATGTGGACGCATCCGGGCAAGAAGCTTTTGTTTATGGGATGCGAGATTGCACAGTGGC
>JBBRGW010000415.1:0-3837 GCA_038223525.1 Pirellulales bacterium | reverse complement strand
AATTCAAAAATACCCAAGGTAAGGGATCTACTACTAGACCAATCACCTCAAGTTGGCGGATTTTACTGCAAATTCGCATTCAGCCGCTAGAGACCTTGCGCGAATTTCCAATCGCAACAGTGCCATTCGTGCCAGGCACCTGTCTTGACGGGCTGTGTCGTACTCGGCTAGCGCCGACGGCTGTTTGGATCGAAAGCGGCCGATGTGCATCCTATTTTTGGTTCGCGGTTTGGATTACCGCTTCGAAAGCGGACTTAGGTTGATCGTTTCCATCAAACAGTAGCGGGCGACCTTGTGATCGCCATGATACCGCGTCGTTGACACCCCAGAAGGTGACAACTTCGATTGCATCTTTGTGTTTCACAAATGCTCGAAACAAACCTGCATACGCATCAGCCAATCGTTTGTCGGCGTCAGCGACCACATCCCCCTGTGTTGCCGTCTCATTCGAAGCGATATCTGCACCTGTACCGCGTTGGCCGGCAGCAACCGTGTTTACATCGAGTTCCGTGATGTGAATCGGCAACCCCAACTCAGCCATTTCATGCAATGCCAGATCCATCGACTCGAAAGTCGTTCCGACGTTGCAATGGGCTTGGGAGCCAATGGCCATCACAGGGACTTTTTGTTCCAAAAGCGTCTTGATCAACTTGACCAACTTCGCCCTTTTCTGCGGGTTTTCCAAACCGTAATCGTTATAACGGAGCACTGCATCCGGATCTGCCTCATGTGCGTATTGAAATGCTTTAGCAACGAAGTCTGGACCGATAATGACGGACCATGGTGTGCGTCGCAGCACGTCGAGGCCTCCATCCGAGATCGCCTCATTGACGACATCCCACACCTTGACTTGGCCTTTGTAACGCCCAACGACCGTATGGATGTGATCCCGCATGCGTTCCAAAAGCTCCTCGCGAGTGGCACGTGGACCAGTCAAATCAAAACCACGGAAGCCGCCGAAACCACCACCAGGACCGCCTGCACCACCAGGACCACCTGCACCACCAGGACCACCTGCACCACCAGGACCGCCAGGACCGCCAGGACCGCCAGGACCGCCAGGACCACGACCTGGAGTTTGCCCGCGGCCGGAGTCCGCATTCGCAGGGACGGGCGCGATCGAATTCTCACGGGGTGGACTAACGGTCAATGGCCCGCCGACTTCGCCAGTTTTTGCTGTATCGGTAGCCACAAAAGTTCCTTCAAAAACCCAATTGGGAGTCTGCGAGTGCCAAACAAGGGTATGTCCTGCAACCTCCATATCATTGTCCTTTGCAAATTTCAGCAACGCGTCGGCTGGACCAAAGTCATAACCATCTCGTCCGGAACGCGGGTGAATCAATTGCCACTTCATGTCATTCTCCGCGACGGCATGATTGAAGTGTTTTTTCGCCAGAGCGACGTCCCGAGAAACATCCTCTGCGGATCGCCTCGATGTTTGACCAGTTGTCATCGATCGATTCAGCGCCGTCCCAATCCGAAAATGCTCCTTGAACACTTCTTTTAAACTCGCTGTCGCGTTGACTTGATCGGTTGCTGAAGTCTCATTTTGGCCAAATGAACGCACTACACACAATTGTGAAACAATCGCGATAGCGACTAGTCTTGTTAAGTTGGATTTCATGTTTCGTTCAACGTCCAGGTTAGTGTTCTAAGGAGAGGTAACGTATTTCATCGATTGCTACGAAGCCACCAGGTTGCGAGCCGCTTACTTCGATATAGGAAATGCCATTAGCATGTACCGCAAGCTCAAAGAAGGGAACCTGCTCTTCAGGCGACTTGCGAACGGGCACGCGTTCGAGTCCTTCTTTCGCGATCTCTTTGCCGTCGGCATCAAACGCGGTTACGAATGCGGAACTAGTCGTCGATCCCCACAGTACAAGCTTCACACTCTTTACTTGTTTGTCAAAGGTCGCGCGAATCGGGATGGCTTCGTTCGCCATCGCGCTTACGATCCCCTTTCGGTTGGAACCAAGGTGTGGAAAGAATGAAACACGACCTGCGGACTTGTTCTTCTTCGGCGCATATGCGAGTCCGAAAGTGACTCCCTTTTCCGACCATGTGGGCGTTGGCTTACCAATTTGTGCAGACTCGAAATCGATTACCAATTCTTGCGATGACGCGACACCGCAGCATGCAAGTACAAGAATCCATGCGTTCAAAAAAACGTGTTTTGTGATGAATCGAAAAGTGAGTATCATGTCCATTCGAGCCCTTGCATGGTTCCAGTCGACGACGCAAATTTCTCTTGCTCGATTCCCATTCGTTGCAGTATCGAAACGAAAAGATTCGGGAGTGGGTAGTTTTGTTGTTGGTCGAAGGCCAAGTGTTGACCATGTTTGAATCCACCGCCAGCAAAGAGGATGGGCATGTTGGTCGTAGAATGCGCGTTGGCATCCCCCAAATTGGAACCATAGAGGATCATGCTTCGATCGAGCAACGATTCCTCATCTTCCTTGATACTCTTAAGCTCCGAGAAAAAGCCGTTTAGCAATTTCATGTGCTCCTGATCAATGGATCGCAATTGCTCAAGTTTCTCTTCCAATTTTCCGTGATGCGAAAGGTTATGGTACCCATCGCGAATCGTCTTGCCCGGTATCTCTACGACAGGCGTGCCGACACTATTGAGCATCAAGGTGACCGAACGGGTCGAATCGGTTTGGAATGCCAACTGGATGGCTTGGTACATGAGCTTCACTTTGGACATGTATTGAGCTGGATTGGTAGGATCTGTAGGTGGTTCGACGTCAATCTTCGGTTTCGCCTTGCTCTCCCATTCGCGTGCCGCGAGCAACCGTGATTCCAAATCTCGCACGCTCGAAAAGTACTGCTCTAGCCGACCTCGATCTTGAATGTTCGCGCGACGTTCCAAGTCCTTTGCCTGGTCGGCAATCGCATCGAGGATGCTTCGGCCCGTATTCAGTTTCTCTATTTGTGCTTTGACCTCAGCCGCATTCCCTTGCAGAAACAGTTGTTTGAACAAGGTCGATACGCTTTCTTCAGGTGGGATTGCGACTCCTGTTCCCGTCCATGATAAACTGCGATTGCTGGAGTTGACGGCTAATGTCAAAGATGGAAAAC
Source organism: Pirellulales bacterium (assembly GCA_038223525.1). Taxonomy (GTDB): domain Bacteria; phylum Planctomycetota; class Planctomycetia; order Pirellulales; family Pirellulaceae; genus JBKCUI01. Next base: position 756 of record JBBRGW010000415.1, on the reverse strand, counting down.
GGGTTCGGTTTCCAATATGTTCCGCGATGTGTTGGTCCAATGAAATCGAGTTGCGGAAGGAGCTACTGGCAGGATGGGGTGCGGCCGTCAAGAAGCTAATATCCGACGGGTGACCGCCATCTACATTGGGATGAGATACACCGCTGAATACGGTAAAGTCGTCACGGTGCTTTTGAAGAATGTTGAGGTAAAGCGATGGCTCATAGTCCTTGCCCTTTTGCTTCGGAAAGAACTCCTCAGGAAGCAGCCCAAGGTTGTTGCAAATGCCGAGGAACCTGCGAGGCTTTGTATCGAATTGCACTGAAGCCTTGGCAGTCGAACGGCCCATCAACGAATCTAAACTTGGAATGGCAATCGCGACTCCTGTAGCCTGCAAGAATTTGCGCCGATCACCGCGAGTTATATTTGTTTTCATTATTTTGATTCGCTTGCGTAGGATCGGGCCTAATTTGTATCGGGCCCAGTTTGATGCGTCATTTGTTCAGAAACAGGTCGCTTTGCACAATAGCGTGAATAATGCTTCTCACGCCAAAATGGCTGGAAGACGTTTGATCCAATATTCCTTCAATCGACTCGCGATCGGAAAAAGACATGGGTGCCCCTGTTGCATAAATTGTTAATTGAACGGCCAAGTTACGTGCCAGGGATCGCTCGTCGCGGAGCAAAATTTTCTTAAGTTCTTTTATATCTCGGAAACCAATATCATCTGCCAATGTGCCAGAACAATCTACGGGCAATCCATAGTGGAACTGAAAG